>CAKKRB010000268.1 GCA_919902485.1 Omnitrophica bacterium GWA2_41_15
CTCCATAAGGCCTTGGCTTTCTGACAGGCCATTTCTGATATAAAAATACATCTTTCTCAGAATCCTTTTCTGTTAATGTTGCGATTTTTTCATCTAAAGAATACTCCCCTTCTCCTGCGATCCATTTAATATTTCCGCGGACATCCGGGGGCGCCAGGATCCTGTGTTTTATAAGAAGTGTTTCCTGGACTTCTCCTATGACTTCGCCTTGCTTTAAATAATCGCCCTGTTTTTTCAAAGGAACAAAATGCCATTTCTTTTTTCTGTCCAGGGCAGAGACATGCACACCCCTGTTTATATAAAAGCCTTGTTTTTCTCTTAACGCTTCAAGAGGCCTTTGAATTCCATCGTATATATTTCCCAGAAGCCCGGGCCCTAATTCAACATATAATGGAAAACCCTGGGTATAAATAAGGTCGCCTGCTTTAAGCGAAGTTGTGTCTTCATAAACCTGTATATAGGCCCGATCTTCTTTCAGCCTCACAACCTCTCCCACAAGATGCTCTTCCCCAACCTCCACCATGTCCAGCATCCTTAAAAAAGATACCTCTTCCGCCTCAACAACGGGCCCAATAACCCTGTATACCTTGCCCGCGGCCTTTAACATCTGAAATTCCCTCTCAATAGTTCCATATATATTTCGTCATGCAGCCTTTTAAACCTGGCGGAAAATCTGTTGTCATAAATAAGCCTGAAATCCTTTGACTGCACAATAACCCCTGTATCTTTAAAATCGCTTTTTTTGAATTGCGCGCCCTTGACTTGCATATCCTTTATAATTTTTTCATCCAGGCTGGAATATATAACCTCGACTTCTGCCTCGCCCAGGACCGCTATGCCTTCAGCTATAGCTTTTTCAAGAAACGTCCCGTAACCAGGGTCTTTCCTGAATTCCATTGCAGTTTCCGTGACCTTTTCAAGGATAGTCTCTATAAACCTGCCCTTTTCTTCCAGAAAAAGTTTTTTCTTTTCCAGATTCAGCGTAGAAAAAATCTTCTGCCTGATTTTATCTATTTCCAGCTCATTTCTTTTCAGGATCTCTTTCTTCTTTGTTTCCGCTTCAAGATTCGCCTCTTCAAGAATCCTGGCCTTTTCTTTTTTTGCGCCTGTAAGCATGACATCTGCCTGAGAGGCAGCATCTTCTGTAATCCTCCTGCATATCTCTTCAGCATCCTCTATTTTTACTTTTGAATAAAGCTTTTTATCCATCAGATGCTTACCCCTATTATGTCTTTCAGATAATCACCCACGCTGCTTCTTTTCTTAAACCTGCCTCTTGAAGGAAGTTCGAGTATAAGAGGCTTCTGGTTTTTATACATCAGGTTGTCTAGTTCCTCTTTTAAAAAAGACGCTGCCTTTTCTGTCACAAGCAATACGCCTGCATCTTCTGTAGCCAGAGCCACCTTTAATGCCTCAAGCGCGTCAGAACGGCTTCCAACCTCCCTTGTCTCAATACCGCTAAGCATGAAACCAAGGCTTGATTCTTTATCAGCTATACAAAAGAAAGTCATTATATTTTATACCTTGCCTAAAATCATTATAGCTATAATCAATCCATATATCGCGATACCTTCAGCTAGTCCTACGTATATAAGCGCCTTGCCTGCCATTTCTGGTTTTTCGCTGATTGCGCCCACAGCTGCGGCGCCCACATGCGCTACTGCAATGCCTGCCGCGATTGCGCTAAGGCCTGTTGCTATAGAAGCTGCTAAAAATGCCCATCCTACTGTAGCTGGATCGCTTGTAGTCTGCGCCCATGCAGAACCACAAAAAGATATGAATACAAAAAATATGCTGAATTTTACAATACGCCACGACCATCTTATGGTGCGTTCCATGCCCACCTCCTAAATTTTGACCGGTTTATACACCTCTTTGCCTAACATGAAAAATTTTGAGAAAAACTCATAATAATTAAGCCTGAGCGATTGAATCGTCACCACAAGCCCTTCTAGAAAAATTATAAGTATATTCCCCAAAATAACAACTAAAAAAGATAAAATCTCTCCTCCTGCGCTGTTTACAATACGAGAAAGCTCGAATATCGCGATAAATAACCCTGCATGGGCAAGCGCAAACGCCGCTATACGTATAAAAGATACCGTATTTGCTAGGTAGCTCATGCCTACTTCCAAAACATCTATAGTGCTTTCCATAAGGGCTATAAAAACATTGCGTTTCTCTTTTTTAAAAACAGCTTCTATGAAAGGTTTAAGAAACAGTAAAATCACCCCGATCGATATAATAATAAAATATATGTCCAGGCCCTGGGTCCTGGACATTAATATTTTTGTAAAAAGCCCTATGGCTGCCCAGTAGATAACCCCTCCTATAAGGCCTGATTTGTCAAAAAGCGCCTTCAGATAATTTTTGTCCCTGAGAGAATTTATTATATTTATGACTATCCCCAGGCTTATAAAACTCATGCCGAATATAACACTGACCTTAAATATCTCCATGATATTGTCTATCGGCTTAAGCCATAAGGAACGAAACTCTATCCCGAAAAAACTCCCGTAAAGTGCGCCGAATATTACTGAACTTATCCCGCAGTAAAGCATGAGCGCAAATGCCTGCCTGGCCTTTTCATTTTTACTCAGGCTTAATAAAAAGCTGCCCAGTACCAGAACAAAGCCGTGGCCCACATCCCCGAACATCGCGCCGAACATTATAAGAAAGCTTATCGCGACAAATATCGTAGGGTCAATAGTACCGTACCGCGGTATCCCGTATGAATCTATCAATAATTCAAACGGCTTAAAAAATGCCGTGTGTTTAAGTTTAACCGGTATTTCTTCCTTTGGTATATTTACATCTTCCGCGTCTTTTGCTTCGATATAACATCTCTGGTCTATTTTTTTGATCTCTTTTATAGCGTTTTCTTTTTCATCCTTTGGCACCCAGCCCGAGAGAACCACTGTCTTTTCTGTCATGCAGGAGTATTTCTTTGCATCCAGGAGTGACTTTTTAAGCCTTATAAAAGACCGCATGCTGGAAAGACTGTCCTGGTAACTTTCGCCCTTTTTCCTGATCTCGCTATTTATATCCTGCTGCCTTTTTTTAATGGCTTGTATTTCAATGGATAATTTTCCCTCTACTTCCTTTGAAATATTCTCCGCATTCTTGGGATATTCTATCTTTTCCCATGCTATGTCTTTTAAAACCCTGTCTATGAATACCCTGTCCCGCCTGAGGCCTATTAATAAAGCTATTACCTTGTCGCCTTCTTTCTTAAAAGGATAAAAGACATACGGTATGTCTTTAAGGCTCCTTTCAATTACAGATATGTTTTTCTCCACCACCTTGCCTAAAGAAACCTCTAAAAAACTATATACTGATTCCCTTCTCAATGAAAAAAGCGGGTAAGATTTAAGCTGGGTAAACATTGAATTTTTGGTCTCAAGCCCTGCCTCCAGCTCATTTTTCTCGCTCAGGAACGGATTTATGCTGTTCTCTAACTCCCCTAGCATATTTTTAATATCGTCGTAAGAAAATGCCTTTATATCTTTTTTTACAGCCGGCGAAATATCCAGTTTTCTCAAATTTTCTTTTAATCTCGCATCAAGTTCATCCCACTCAGCGTGTTCCCTGTCTATCTCATAAGGAGAAAGACTGCTTAATTCCTCTTCTATATGACGTATGTCAACAGGATGAAAAATTCCGAGTTTCAGAAGCCTGTAGGATATGTCCTCTATCTTGTCTTTTAAAACAACTATGCTCAAAAGTTCCATGCTTGATGTAATCATCATACGGCCTTGTTAAATATTCAACAACGAAGCTGTTTCTTCTTTCTTTAAGCCTAAATTTTTGGCATAAAGCAAAGATACGATATTTTTTGTTTCGCTGTTTTTTAATATTAAGTACGAAAGTATTGTGCCTATTGTAAAAGGATATCCTGAAAGCGCTCTTCTGACTTCTTTCAACAAAACCTCGTGCAGAAAATTTTCTATGAAGCTCATATTTTCTTCTATCAGATCCCTGATTTTTGCATACGGCCCCAGGGCAACGCTGTCTACGATTTTCGCAAGACCGTCAGTGGCATAGAATCTCGTAATGTTCTCCCTGTTTATCCTGCTGCCGCCTGCTATAACCCATTCCAGCATTTCGCCTGCCGAAAGGCTGTAATATTTCCTCATCCTTATAAGCCAGTTTATATTCTCTATGTCTATTTCTATGCCTATAATCCTTTTTGCGATCTCTCTGTCGCGCGAAGAAAGCAAATCTATGCATGCAAACATCCTGCGGTAATAATCCATATCCAGGCTTGCCTCTAAATAAAATATAGAGCCTTTTTCCTTAAACCTTTCCCTTGCGTTTAAAATAGTCTTTCTGTAAGGCGTATCGTCCAGCAGTAATATTATCTCTTCTATATTCGGGGCATATATGATTTTTTTATAGTCTATATCAAAACTTATCTTTTCCCCTAAAATATACTCATCTATATTGACAGGTATTTTTTTATGCCATATCCTCAAGGTCGCCTTTAATTGTTCGATCTCGTATTTTTCTATAAAAAACTCTACCAGCTCTCTCTCTGTGTTGCCTGGAATAGACCTGTAAATCCTTCTGTAAATATCCAGATCATTTTTTATCAACTGTTTTTCAATAAGCCTCAAGTCTGTTATTTCCTTGCCTGCTTTTTCAGCTACATTCTTATAATAAGGCGCTTCTTTTAAAAGCTCCATTATCTTATAGATGTCTTCTGCCTCCAGAATCCTGGAAAACACCTCCGGGCTTATAAGAAATGAAAGCATAGCCCTTATTTTAGCATTGATAAAAGCGTAAGTGGCAAGTTCGCCCATGTTTAGTCTCTGATGGTTATTACCCTAGAGAAAACCTTTCTGGAGGTTTCCTGAATCTCTTTTTCCTTTTTTTCTCTTATGGCAAGGGTTTCCCTCCTTGCCTCTTTAAGAGTGCTTTCTTTTTCAGATATAAAACTTTTTTCAGCTTCTTCTTTTTGTTTCTGAGCAAAGGCCTCGGTTTGCAGTATTGCCTGATTTACAATATCTTCCTTTTCTTTTTTTGCTTCCCTGACCATGCGGTCAGCATCTTCCTTCGCATCCTGGACTATTTTACTGGCCCTTTCTTCTTCCTTGAGTATTTTTTCAACAATATCTTTCATGATTTAACGGCTCCCTGGTTTTGTGATGCCAATCCCTTTTTTGCATAAAGGACACTCCTCCGGCTTATAGGCGGGAAAATCAAGCCTGACTAGACTTTTTAATTTTACACCAAAATTCAGGGTTTTTCCACTTCTATCTACGATACAGCCTACGCCTATTATGCTGGCTCCGGCAGCCCTTACAACATCAAGAACCTCGCTCGTGGAAAGCCCTGTTGTTATAACATCCTCCACCACAAGGGCTTTATCTTCTTTTTTCAACTCAAATCCCCGTCTTAAAGTCATTTTGCCTTCTACCCGCTCTGTGAATAAAGACTTTACGCCCAGGACACGGCCAGTTTCATAAGAAACTATTACGCCTCCCAGGGCAGGCGCTACCACGCATGTAGGCTTATCTTCTTTAAAGAAACTGGCCAGCTCGCTGCATATCTTTTCAGCTATGTCTGGATTCTGCAGTAACAGCGCGCACTGAAAATAATTACCGCTATGCAGCCCGCTTGAAAGCCTGAAATGCCCGCTTAAAAGCGCGCCTGTCTCCTTAAACAAACTTAAAATCTCCTGTTTCTTCATCTTCCTCCCCTTAATTCACAAAACGAGTCATACTCGTTTTGTGAATTAACAGAATGTCAAATTGCCTCAAGCATCTTTACCGGGTCTTTTGCCTTTGTAATCGGCCTGCCCATTACAATATAATCCGCGCCTCTTTGAAACGCCTCTTTGGGAGTAGCCACCCTTTTCTGATCGTCTGCCTCGCTTCCTTCTGGCCTTACGCCAGGAGTAACTATCAGAAAATCCTTGCCAGCGCTTTTTCTTATTGCAATAATCTCTTCCGGCGAAGCCACCACACCGTCCAAACCAGCCTCCTTAGCCAGGCCAGCTAAATTCAAGACCTGGTCTTGTGCAGACTTATTTATACCTGTTTTCTTTAAAGCCTCTTTGTCCATACTGGTAAGCACTGTTACACCGAGAATCTTTGGCCTAGCTACGCCGAGTTTTTCGCTTTCCTCTTCCGCGCCTTCTACCGCCTTTTTCATCATTTCAAGCCCGCCTGACGCATGCACGTTGAACATATACACGCCAAACTTTACAGCAGCCTTGCTCGCCGCATAAACTGTATTTGGTATGTCATGAAATTTCAAGTCCAGAAAAACATCCTTGTCGTATTTTTTTACAAGGTCAATTGCCTTTGCGCCGCAGGAATAAAATAACTCCATGCCTACCTTAAATACCTGCACATGCGGGCTCAGTATATCAAGTAGCCTTTCCTCTTCTTTCAGCGTATTCACATCCAGCGCTATTATTAACTTATCTTTTATCATTAAAGCTGCCTATTAACTCTTCTATGTTTTCTATTTTGTGTTTTCTTAAATATTCTTCTATGCCTTTTATTATTTTTCCGCAAACATCAGGCTCTATAAAATTAGCAGTGCCTATCTGGATTGTAGACGCGCCTGCTATCATAAATTCAACAGCGTCACTGGCGCTCATTATACCACCTATGCCTATGACAGGGATATCAATATTCCTTGAAACATCGTAGACCATTCTCAGGGCTATTGGTTTTATGCACGGCCCGCTCAAACCGCCTGTAATATTGCCTAACTTAGGTTTCCTGGTTTCGATATCTATAGCCATTCCTAAAAACGTATTAACAAGGCTTACTGCGTCCGAACCCGCGTTTTCCGCTGCCTTGGCAATTTTAACTATATCTGTCACGTTAGGGGAAAGCTTCGTAATGATGGTTTTGCCTGTTATTTTCCTAACAGCTTTCACGACTTCATACGTTTCTTTTGCATCATGAGCCACCAGGCCTTCGCACTTGATGTTCGGGCACGATATATTCAGCTCTATCCCGCTTATGCTTTTTATTTTATCCAGCCTTTTAGCGAGGATAAAAAACTCGTCTATGTTGTTCCCTGATATGCTAACAATAACAGGCGTTCCTATTTTAGAAAGATACGGTAATTTCTCTTTTATAAAATTATCAAAACCTTCGTTCTGAAGCCCTATTGCATTAAGCATGCCTGCTGCAGTTTCGCATATGCGCGGCATAGGATTCCCAGCTCTTGGATTCAGAGTAATTGTTTTTGTAATAATACCACCTATATGCTTAAGGTTAACTAATTTTTCAAACTCCTTAGCATATCCAAATGTCCCGGACGCAGCCATTACCGGGTTTTTTAAGCTGATTTTACCTATCTTTACTCCCAACCCTGTCATCTCTTATCTCTTCCCTTCCCGCTAATGTCACAAAACGAGTATGACTTGTTTTGTAACATTACCAGATTATTTCCTTGGAATCAAAAACTGGGCCGTCTTTACAGGCGAGTTTATTGCCTGTTTTAGTCTTTACAACGCATCCAAGGCACGCGCCGATTCCACAGGCCATGTTTTCTTCCAGAGACACCTGGCATTCAAAATTCCGCTCTTCGCATATCTGGGCAATACATTTGAGCATTCCATGCGGCCCGCATACATATACAACAGTTTCAAAATTACTCTCTGTGGTCTTTAAAATATTGTGGAATAACTTTGACACAAAACCCTTACACCCATAAGTACCATCGTCTGTAGAAACATAAACTTCAGATGTGAACTTTTTGAAATCCTTTTCGCACAGGATCAGTTTTTTTGTCTTTGCCCCTATTAAGACAATGGTTTTTATTTTCTTTTTTGTTAATTCTTCTGCGAGAAAAACCAGAGGCGCAGCGCCTATGCCGCCGCTGATTATAATGGCTCGAGGCTCCAAGTTCGGGGCATGGGCTCTAGGCAAAACAAAACCATTGCCTAGCGGGCCAAGGATATCAAAAGACTCTCCCTTTTGCTTTTTAGAGAGCACATCTGTGCCTTTCCCTACAACTTCGTATAGAATTTCTATCTCCTTTACCCTCGACCCTTTACCCTTCACCCTATGTATACTAAATGGCCTTCTTAAAAGAGGTTCAAATGAATCGCTGCATTTAATTTCCACAAACTGGCCTGGTTTTGCTGATCTGGCAATGTAAGGGGCATCCAGAACCATTTTATAATAGACATATCTTGTTTTTTCGTTCGATAAAATTTTTGCTTTGATGTCTTTCATATTAAAACAAGTCCAATTGTTTTTCGCCTGCGCTGTCTTTTTCTTCCAATATTTTTATTGTACCGTATTCTCCGTCAAAGCCCGGCAGGATATTTACATTTCCATTTCTCACATTGATAATTGCCTTTGCGATCTTTAGAGGCAGTTCCTTCAAAAGCCTGTCTTCGCCGACTTCTGTCAATACTTCCAGTTCTGTCCCAAGGCGCGGGACTATTGCCATGTATTCTGAGTTAACTGCCTTTGAGGCGTCGCCCACTCCCAATACATCACCTATAATCTCTGATAACGGCACCATCCTCTTAAAAGGGATGCTGTTTTCCGGCACAAACCCTTGAGGCCTGTCTGCCAGCTCCGCGACCCTATTCATAACGCCTATTGTAAGAGGTTTTTTGCACACAGGACAGATATTTTTATTTTTCCTTGTTTCCTCAGGGCTGAAACGAACATCGCAGGCCCTGTGGCCGTCATAGTGGTATTTACCTTCTTCTGGAAAAAATTCAATTGTGTATAAAAATTTATTTTTGTCTTTTTTCTTAAGCACGTCCAGTATTGCCTTATAGCTCATTTCTGTATCAAATACATTTGCCTCTCTGCCTATTTTCTGAGGGCTGTGCGAGTCAGAATTTGAAATCAGGCTGAATCTGTCTAACCCGCTCCACTGCCAGTTCATAGCAGGATCAGAGGAAAGCCCTGTTTCCAAAGCGTATATATCTTTTGAATATTCTTCAAAACATTCCTCTATTGAATCAAACCCTGATTTGGAACCAAAAAGCGAGAACCACGGGGTCCATATGTGGCCGGGCACAAGGCATATATCCTTGCTTATCCCAAATAAAATCTCTGCCAGGTCTTTTGCGTCAATGCCTATGATAGGCCTCCCGTCATACGCAATATTCCCATAACCAGAAAGAGTGGAATTTATTTTATCGGCAATATCGAAACTCGGCACAAAAATAACATTATGAATTTTCCTGACCTTTCCATTTTTTGAATAGATACTGGATACCTCTCCTGTGAGCATAAAATTCACGCCGTTATATTCAAATAAGCCATTCCCTGAATCCTTTAAGGTATTTTTTAATTCCTCAAGCCAGAGATAGTGCGTAAAATCGCCTGTGCCAAGCAAGGATATGCCTTTAAGCTTTGCGTATTCTGAAAGGGTCTTTATATTCATGTCAGGGCTTGTGGCCCTGCTGTATTTTGAATGTATGTGGAAATCAGCTATAAACTTCATAGGCCTTTTCCACCCCGTAGGTGGACGTATGTCCACCTACGGGGTGTTCTTATATACAACATTACCTTTGCGTATAGTATACTCAACCACACCTTTAAGTTTTCTGCCAATAAATGCGGAATTTTTAGACCTGGATACAAAATCTTGTTTTTTCACCAGCCATTCTTTATCAGGAGAAATAATAGCTATATCCGCGTCCTTTCCTGCGGCCAGAGTACCCTTATCTATACCCAGAGCCTTTGCCGGATTTAAAGAGATCTTTTTTACAAGCTCGCTCCAGGTAAGAATTCCGCTTACAATTAATTCAGTGATGCTTACTGAAAGTTCTGTCTCAAGCCCCGTAGTTCCAAATTCCGCATGGTCAAATTCTATGTCTTTTTCATTTTCTGTGTGCGGGGCATGATCAGACGCAATAATATCTATTGTGCCGTCCTCTAAACCCTGTTTTATTGCCGCTATATCCTCCTTACTTCTCAGAGGAGGATTGATTTTCATATTTGTATTATAATCTAATAAATCTTCTTCGTTTAAAGTGAAGTAATGCGGCGCTGTTTCGCAAGTCACCTTTACGCCAATTTTTTTTGCCTTTCTTATTATCTCCACTGACTCGCTAGTGCTTACATGCGCAATGTGAATATCAGCGCCTGTTTCTTCTGCAAGTTTTATATCCCGGCTTACTCTTTTATATTCTGATTCCTTTGAGATCCCTCTCAACCCAAGCCTGGTAGAGGTAAACCCCAGATTAACCATGCCGTTATTGGATAAGGACTTATCTTCTGAATGGCATATAACAAGTACTTTTTCTTTTTTTGCTTTTTCAAGCGCCTTCAGCATTATTTCACCTCTGTCAATTGATGCGCCGTCGTCTGAAATCGCTATTACGCCTTCTTTTTTTAATCCAGCTATATTCACCAGCTCTCTGCCAGCCCTTCCAATTGTAATTGCCCCGCATATAAAAACATCTACATTGGCTGTATTCTTAATAATCTCTTTCAGGGCCTTTATGATTTCTATTGAATCAAGACTGGGCAATGTATTTGGCATAGCGAGAACGCTGGTAATCCCGCCTATGGCTGCAGCCTTTGTGCCGCTCGCAATAGTTTCTTTGTCTTCCCTGCCTGGCTCTCTTAAATGAACGTGCATGTCAATAATGCCTGGGATAATAATCTTACCGCTGGCATCAATAACTGTTTCAGCCTTGGGATCTATTACCTTTGCAACCTTGGATATCTTTTCTCCCTCTACGAGAATATCCATCACTTCGTCTATTTTATTTGCAGGGTCAACTACATGTCCGTTTTTAATAACCAATTTCATTTTTTATATCCTTATCTCTGACCTGCGACACCCAGAATAATACTGCCATCCTCACAGCTATCCCGTTTGTGACCTGCTCCAATATTACAGAATTCTGGCCATCAGCAACCCCGCTTGAAATCTCAACGCCTCTGTTTATCGGGCCGGGATGCATTACAATTATATCTTTCTTTGCTTTTTTCAACCTGTCTTCTGTAATCCCGAAATTCTTAAAATACTCCAGTTGGCTTGGAAAAGCCTCCATGCTGTCCCGCTCAAACTGCATCCTTAAGACATTTATAGCATCAGCTTCTTTCAGCGCTTCATCTATATTATCAGTAACCTTAACCCCTGTCTTTTCTATGCCTGGAGGTATCAGCATTTTCGGAGCGCAAACAGTCACGTTTGCCCCGAACTTAGTGAGGCCCCATATATTTGAACGCGCAACCCTGGAATGAGCAATATCTCCTACAATGCTGACATTCAGGCCTTCGAGTTTGCCAAGTTTTTTTCTCAAAGTAAACATATCCAGAAGCGCCTGCGTAGGATGTTCATGCCAGCCGTCGCCCGCATTTATAACGCTTATATTTACATTCCGGCCAAGCATATTGGCGGCGCCTGAGCAATTATGCCTTACTACAATAATATCTGCCTTTAATGCCTCTATATTTTTACCTGTATCATTCAAGGTTTCGCCCTTTTTTACACTTGAAGATTCAACCGCAATATTTATAACATCAGCTGACAGCCTCTTGGCAGCTACTTCAAAAGAAACCCTGGTCCTCGTAGAAGGTTCATAAAACAGGTTCACTACGGTTTTGCCGCGCAGGGCAGGAACCTTTTTAATCTTTCTATCGAGGATTTCCCTGAATGAACTCGCTGTATCCAGAAGAAGCTCTATGTCTTCTTTTGAGAGATATTCAAGGCCCAAAAGGTCTTTATGAACCCATAATGCTCTTTTCTTTTTACTCATCTTGTTTCTCTTCTATGTAAACGCTGTCCTCGTTATCTATCTCTTCCAGTTTCACCTGCACAAGTTCTTTCTGAGATGTAGGAAGATTTTTACCCACATAATCAGCCCTTATAGGAAGTTCGCGGTGGCCCCTGTCTACCAGAACAGCAAGTTGTATTGCCCCTGGCCTCCCAAAATCTATAATCGCATCCAACGCGCACCTTATAGTGCGGCCTGTATACAAAACATCGTCCACAAGTATTATGTTCTTATTTTCTATGTCAAAATCTATCTCTGTATTATGTATAACAGGCTGTTCTGCCACAAGGCTCAGGTCATCTCTATAAAAGGTTATATCCAGGGCCCCCACGTCTAATTTTGTGCCATATAAATTATTTATCACCTTTGCGATGCGCTCTGCAAGGACATATCCTCTTGTCCGTATCCCGATTATAGCCAGGGCCTTAACGCCTTTATTGTTTTCTATAATTTCATGGCTTATCCTTGTAATCGCGCGTTCTATCTCTTCCTTTGTAAAAACCTGTTTTAGAGGCATATTATCTCCTGGTAAAATAAAAAAGGGCGTTCATCCTTTTGACTACGCCCTTGTATTAGAATAATACTGTATATTATATTCACTTTTTGCTCCCTTATCAGCCTCTCTGTGCTGATTTAAAGGTACTTGTTAATTTTAAATTGTACCACCTTTTTTTAGAATGTCAAGGTTTTTCCTAAGAAGTGTGCTTTAGTAATTCAAGGCTTGGTTTGTTCCCAAAAATAGCATACCCATTTATCGCCCAAGGCTTGTAGTCTATAATGCTATCGTTCGAACAATGCCATATAAATTTCAACAATTTACTACCAGGATCTTTTCCTCTGCCTCTTGCAAAATCAAACATTAATAGATAACCATTTGGATTATCCCAAGATAAAGCTTGGCACCATATTTCATCTTTTTTCCCTTCTTTAAAATATGGGTCGATCAAACAAATTATAATATCATATTTTTCCAATGTTCATTCTTCAGATCATATTTCCCTGCGCCAGCATGAGAATCTATATAAGCTATTGAAGCTGCAGGATTTTCCTTGATTATCCTTTCAATAAGTTCCAATAAATAAAAGTGTTTTAAATAATCTCCTAAATTACCAGCGTTTTTATCCTGAAGATAAGGCATTTTTTAACTCCTAATATTGAAAATCTACTGCATGCTTTTCCCAGTCAATAGTTTTCAATTTTTAATAGGCGCGCATATGTTTCTGCTAAACGTAACGCTGCTATTATTATATCTTCATCTCTATATTTGCCTACTGCTCTTTTCATATACCGGTTTATATCTTAGACACCGCCATATCTTCTTACTCTTTTGTAAGCAGTCATATTAAAAGGGAAACTAAAGCCCAATGATGGAATATTTTGATTTTTTATGGCCTTTTGAATTTTATATTTACTGATCCCGCATAAGTGTTTTTCTTTTATCATCCTGTTTTTAAAATTAAAGCAATTTTTACAGAAATATTTACGCATTTTTTATATCCTCTAATTGTAAAAGCGCACTTTTAATCCTTAGGCTTTCTGGGATAATTTCAAGCCCTGCCTTAAGGGCCTTTTTACTTAGTGATTCTCTGTATTCCTCTTTTAAATATGCGCAAATAACCATAATAACCTGTTTTGTTGAACTATAGCCATTATGTTTTTTAAACTGCTCTAATAAACTTATTAAAATATCCTTAAAATACGGTTTTATTTTGTGCGTAACTGACATTGGCGGATGCGTAAAGTACATAATCAACAAACCTGTCAAAAGACTAAACTCATCTAGATATGGATTTTCTGCGCTCACTAGATATGGAAGCGTAATATCTCCTGGTGCCATAACTTGTCTCGCGATTTTAGATGTTTTTTCATAAACCATCCAGACTATTGAATACTCTTTTAATGCCTTCTGCATGTATATATTTTAGACCTTTTGTAATAGAAGTGTCGATAGAAGTTTATCGACGATAAATGAAAAACAATCCAGCTAAATTAGAATAAATTGTCCAAAATGCCAAATTGCCACCTTGATAGCAAAGTACTCTTGAGTATCCATGCATTAGGGCTTATTCCATGCTGGGTCTGGCTTAAAACCTATCTGCGGCTTTGGCCTGGGCTTTGGCAAAGATGTAAGCTGTCTTATCGCTTCAAAAATAGCCTGTATTTTGGCATCGTGTTTCTCGATATTTCTTTCTAGTTCAGCAAGCTTATATGCAAGCTCCTTGTTCATATATAGAATTTGTCTCAACTTAACAAAAGCCCGCACGATAGCTACGTTGACATCTATGGCGCGGTTGCTATTCAATATTCCTGATAACATAGCAACCCCTTGCTCAGTAAATGCATACGGGAGATACTTCGCATGCTTTCCTCTTCCGGATGCCGCATTTTTTAAGGTCGCAAATTGCGACCTTAAAGACTCAATCTCTTGCCTGTTTAACTGAAACATAAAATCTTTTGGAAACCTTCTTATATTCCTTTTTACTTGTTCATTCAGCCGTTTAGTAGGCACTTTGTAAAGTTTTGCCAGATGTTCATCTAACATAACTTTTTGCCTACGAATCATAAAAATCTTATGTTCAATCAGTTCTTCCGGAACTAACCGATTTCTCATAAACACTACCTCCTTTAATATATAAGACACATCTAGGGAGCGGTTTTCTTTCAAAAATTTTAATTATTTTTTGTATTATAGAGAATCGTAGGAAAAATAGGCTATGCCGTCAGGATTTAAAGACTCTATGATCTTTTCTTGCTCAGAGAGTGTCTGTGGGTCGTTTTTCATCAAAAAGTTTCCTATACCTATATAAACCTTGCCTTTCCCGCGCTGGGCCAAAGCAGATCTTGTAATCTCTTTTGCTAACTGATTGTTTTTTGTATAATTCATAAGAACAACATAATCCACTATGCCATTCTCCAGCCATCCTGGCCAATCCTGAAACGCTGCTAAAAAAGCAGTTTCAGGAGACGGGATCACTGCGCAGGAAACAAGCATGTCCGGGAATTTACTTTTTATATATTCTGCCAATCCTGTTGCAAGGTTTGTAACCTGGTCCCTTTTCCAGTTATCCCAGATAAGGGAATTTTCATTGTCATTTGCCATGGATAAAGGGTCAAGGCCTGTTTTTTCTTTGAATCTTTTTACATTTTCTTCGCCATATCCATATGTAAGTCCGAATTTATTAAAGCTTGAACGAGGAATAAACGGCACAGGATATGGATACCTTACATAATCAAGGTGCAGCCCTGACAGATCCTGGTATCTTGTTAAAATATCATCTATTACAGATATCATATATTCACTTACCCGCGGATCGCCTGGTTCAAGAAAAAGCTGTTCATCTCTCAGATAATATTTATCAGATTCGTTTATATCCTCAGTTCTCATTGGAGACCTTAGATACTGATCGCGGGTTAAGATAGAATCTCCGAATTTTTCTACAATATCAATCTTTCTTGTTTTTCCAACACTCAGCACATTCACCCACGCGAAAACCTTTATATTGCATCTTTTGGCTTCTCTTAAAATAACATCTATGGGATCTGTGCCTGTTTTTTTTAAAAGAGCCTCGTATTCCGCTTTATCATTTATACTGGTGTCATAATAGGATTTACCGCTGCGGTAAATCTGGAGATATATTTCGTGTATCTTGGATTTTTTGCAGAACTTTACAAGCTCAAATGCGGCCTTTTTAGAATAAAGCACTTTTTTGGAAGAAAAGCACGTAACCCACACACCTTTAACAGGTGTATTTTCTTCTTTTGCGTACAGAGAAGAAGAAATCATTAAAAAAACAGCAAAAAATAGAAAAAATCTTTTCATGACACTTATTTCTTCCCTTTTATGGCAATGATAAATTCGCCGCGCGGCGGATTAGCAGTAAAATGCTTTATTACTTCTGAAACTTTTGAGCGGATAGACTCTTCAAATACTTTTGTAACTTCGCGCATAATAGCAATATCCCTGTCCCCCATTATATCCAGTATATCTTTCAAGGTCTTTAAAAGCCTGTGCGGAGATTCGTAAATTACAATAGTCCTTTTCTCCTGGTTTAAAGATTCTATTTCTTTGCGCCTCTTGCCAGGCTTTTGAGCCAGGAATCCTTCAAATACAAAACTATCAGTAGGCATGCCTGATAAAACAAGGCCTGCTATGATAGCGCTCGGCCCGGGAATAACCGTAACAGCTATATTATTTTCGATTGCGAGCCGTATAATATTAAAACCTGGATCACTTATGCCAGGAGTTCCGCTATCTGAAACAAGCGCGATATCTTTGCCTTCCTGAAGTAATTTTAACAAATATTCTCCTTTTTGAATCTTATTATATTCAAAATAACTTGTGGTAGGCGTAGCGATATTGTAATGGGAGAGAAGTTTTTTCGTGTGCCTGGTATCTTCGCACGCAATAAGGCTTACTGTTTTCAGCGCCTCAATTGCCCGGAACGTTATATCCTTCAGATTTCCTATAGGTGTTGCAACTATAGAAAGTTTTCCTGTCATATGCGCTATATTATAGCACACTTTTAACAAGAAAAAATAAAAACCTCGTAGGTGGCCGCAGGCCTCCTACGAGGTTATAGTGGCCCAAACAACTTTACACTTGAGACATTGTCTGAAGTGTCAAGTTGTTTAAGGATGAAAGGTAAGCTAATTTTAGACTTTGCCGCTGGTGTCCAAATAGTATCCAGTTATGGCCAATTCCCTCCTTCCGCACCAATTCTTACCTTTTATCGACGATAGAATTTCTCTTGAGGTAATTTCTGGCACGCTTTTGGCACGCAAAGTGTCAAAATTTGGTCCAAAATAGCTATGTAACTGAAAACATCAGATAAACAATCTGAGGTCTTAAGATGAATAGCCTGACGTCTTTTAAGTAACTATTATGGTGTTTTAGCCAGCCTGCGGCAAAAACCACCCCAACCGCGTAGGAGGCCTTCGGCCACCTACGCGGTTTAATATTTACCTATTCCACTGTAACACTCTTTGCAAGGTTTCTTGGCTGGTCCACGTCACATCCGCGCTTTACTGCAATGTAATACGCCAGAAGCTGTAAAGGCACGACTGTAACTATTGGGGAAAAAATCTCGTCTATCCTCGGTATGCAAATTACCTCTTTTGTAAATTTCTTTATATATTCATCGCCTTGTGTAGATATAACAATGACCTTGCCTTTTCTCGCGCATATCTCCTGTATATTTGAAACCATCTTTTCATATATACTGGAACCAGGCGCAATGCATACAACAGCCCTGTATTCATCTATCAATGCGATCGGCCCGTGCTTCATCTCTCCTGCTGCATAGCCTTCAGCAGGTATATAGGAAATCTCCTTCAGCTTCAATGCCCCTTCAAGCGCTGTCGGAAAATTCACATTCCTGCCGAGATATAAAAACGACCCGAAATTCAGATGTCTTGAGGCAATGGATTGTATTTTATTTTTATCCTCAAGTATTTTTTCAATTATAACAGGGATATCTTTGAATTCCTTGACAAGCCCCTCGACTTCTTCACTCTTCAGGACTCCAAGTTTTGAACCTATATGAAGCGACAATAAGTATAAAACTGCAAGCTGCGCAGTATATGCCTTTGTGGAAGCCACCCCTATCTCAGGCCCTGCATAAGTATAAAGAACACTATCTGATATTCTTACAAGGCTTGACCCTACAACATTACATATGGATAAAACTTTAGCGCCTTTTTGTTTTGCCTCTTTTACAGCAGCGAGTGTATCAGCTGTTTCGCCTGACTGGCTTATTGCAATAACAAGTGTTCCTTTATTTACAATAGGCGAGCGGTATCTGAACTCAGAAGAAAGATCCACCCATACAGGGATCCGGGTAAACTTCTCAATGGCGTATTTTCCGACAAGGCCTGCGTGATACGCAGTGCCGCATGCAAGTATGATAATATTTGAAATGCTTTTTATCTCTTTATCGGAAAGATTCAGGCCTTCCAGCTTTATCGTAAAATCATAATTTATCCTGGATAAGATCAGCTGTTTCAGTACCTTTGGCTGCTCACATATCTCTTTGAGCATGAAATGCGGAAACCCTGATTTCTGGCTGGATTCCAGGGTCCACTTTATTGTGTCTATTTTTTTCTTCTTTTCTTTGCCGTTTGAATCAAAT
>CAKKRB010000269.1 GCA_919902485.1 Omnitrophica bacterium GWA2_41_15
TAGTGGGCGTAGGCATGAAAACGCATTCAGGCGTTGCCGCAAAGATGTTTGGAGCGCTGGCGTCTAAAAAAATCAATATAGACATGATATCAACTTCTGAAATAAAGATATCATGTGTTATAAATAAAAAGTTTGCGGACGAAGCAGTGCGCGCGTTGCATAAGGCGTTTAAACTAGGAAATAAATAAATACGGAGTTAATATGCAGGAAATTAAGATTTATGACACTACTTTACGGGACGGGTCGCAGGGAGAGGGTATTTCTTTCTCTGTGATGGATAAGATAAAGATTGCAAAAAAGCTGGATGAATTTGGAGTTCATTATATAGAGGGCGGATGGCCGGGTTCAAATCCAAAGGATATGGAGTTTTTTAAGCAGGCCATGAAACTGAAATTCAAAAGCTCTCAGCTTGTCGGGTTCGGCAGCACGAGGCGGCTGAAGATAAGCCCTGCGGACGATGATAATTTAAAAGCCCTTATAAAATCAGGGGTAAAGGCCGCTGCTATTTTTGGGAAGACATGGGACATGCATGTGATAGAAGTGTTAAAGGTGTCGCTGCAGGAAAACCTCCGCATGATAAAAGATACAATAGAATTCCTGAAGTCCAAAAATCTTTACGTGTTTTATGATGCCGAACATTTCTTTGACGGGTATATGAAGAACAAGGACTATGCCCTGGAATCCATACGCTCTGCTGTAAGCGGCGGATGCGATGCAATTGTGCTGTGCGATACAAATGGCGGAATGCTTACTCATGAATTAAGCACCATTGTGAGGGCTGTTTCCAGTGAGTGCCAGCATGTCGCATTAGGCATCCATACCCATAACGACAGCGGTATGGCTGTTGCCAATACAATAGCGGGCGTTGATTCAGGCGCGAGGATTGTTCAGGGCACAATAAACGGTTACGGCGAAAGGTGCGGCAACGCAGACCTTTGCGCTATTATCCCTAACCTGCAGTTAAAAATGGGGTATAGATGCCTTCCTGAGTCAAAACTGAAAGAGCTTACTGAAGTATCAAGATATATAAGCGAAATTTCAAACATGAAGCCTCAGGATAATCAACCTTTTGTAGGGAGAAGCGCGTTTGCGCATAAAGGCGGGGTGCACATCAATGCTGTTATGAAAAATCCTGTGTCTTACGAGCATGTTGCGCCAGATAAAGTAGGCAATCATAGAAGGATCCTTGTTTCTGAATTGTCTGGCAAGACCAGCATCATTTTGAAAGCAAAAGATATGGAGCTGGATCTTACAAAGGATGACCCGAAAACAAAAAAGATATTGAAATTAATCCAGGCCCTGGAAAACATGGGGTATCATTATGAAGCGGCAGACGGTTCATTTGAGCTCCTGATCAAGAAGGAATTAAAAAAATACAAGCCTTTCTTTACGCTGGAAGGCTTTAAGGTAAATATTGAAAAAAGGGAAGACAATACGCTTATTTCAGAAGCGATCATAAAGCTGAATGTAAACAGGAAAGAAGAGCATACTGCGGCATCTGGCGACGGGCCTGTGAACGCATTGGATAATGCTTTGCGCAAAGCATTGACAAAGTTTTATCCGACTCTTGCGAAAATGCATTTGTCTGATTTTAAAGTCAGGGTCCTGGATGAAAAAACAGGCACTGCTGCAAGGGTCAGGGTCCTTATCCAGTCGGAAGATGATGCCAGCTCATGGGGCACTGTAGGCGTTTCTGAAAATATTATAGAGGCCAGCTGGCAGGCGCTGGTCGATAGCGTGGAATACAAATTACTGAAAGATAAGGTTAGGTAATATTGCTGGGTCATTGCGAGCGAATGAAATGAGCGAAGCAATCTCATTAGATTGCTTCGTCGCTACGCTCCTCGCAATGACACATAAGAAAGACGGTTTACACCCGCCAGATGAGAGACATCCCCCCAAGATATAATCCAAAGGATCACGAAGAGCCTATTTATTCTAAGTGGGAGATAGAAAGACTTTTTCATACAGAAATAGACCGCTCAAAAGAGCCCTTTACCATAGTTATTCCTCCTCCTAATATTACAGGTATTCTCCATATGGGCCATGCGTTGAATAATACACTGCAGGATATTCTTATAAGATGGAAAAGGATGCAGGGTAATGCCAGTTTATGGGTACCTGGCACTGATCATGCAGGCATAGCCACGCAGAATGTTGTGGAGAGGAGCTTAAAGGAAAAAGGCATAACAAGGCAGCAGATGGGCAGGGAAAAGTTCGTAGAAGAGGTATGGAAATGGCGCGAACAGTATGGGAATACCATTATAAGACAGCTTAAAAGATTAGGCGCTTCTTGCGATTGGGAAAGAACGCGTTTTACAATGGATAAAGGCCTTTCAGAAGCAGTGCTGGAGGCGTTTGTCCAGCTTTACAATAAAGGGTTAATCTACAGGGGTAATTATATAATCAACTGGTGTCCGAGATGCCAGACAGCTCTTTCCGATGAAGAAGCGCCTCATCAGGATGTTGAGGGGAAATTATATTATATATTATATCCGTTTAAAGTAGGGGAGGGTTTGAAACCCTCCCCTACAAAGGTTCAAGGTATTATTGTTGCTACGACAAGGCCGGAGACGATGTTAGGCGATGTTGCTGTTGCTGTAAATCCAAAGGACAGAAGATACAAAAAATTGATAGGCAAGAAACTGATATTGCCTATCATGGGAAGAAAGATAGAAATTATCGCAGATGGTTTTGTAGATAAAAAATTCGGCACAGGCGCTGTGAAGGTTACGCCGAGCCACGACTCTGATGACTTTGAGATAGCAAAACGCCATGGTCTGCAGCCCATAACTGTCATGGGGCCTGACGGCAAGATGAACGAAAACGCAGGCAGATTTAACGGCATGGACAGGTTTGAGGCAAGAAAGCAGATAATAGCTGAGCTGGAAGATAAAAAATTATTAGTAAAGATAGAAAAACATGACTATGCAGTGGGCCATTGCTACAGGTGCCATACAGTCATAGAGCCGTATCTGTCTCTGCAGTGGTTTGTAAAAATGAAGCCTCTGGCAGAGCCTGCGATAGAGGCGGTCAAGAGCGGCAGGATAAAATTTTATCCAAAGAGATGGACAAAGGTTTATCTTAACTGGATGGAGAATATAAGAGACTGGTGTATTTCAAGGCAGATATGGTGGGGGCATCGTTTACCTGTTTATTATTGCCAGAAATGCAGCGAGACAATTGTGTCAAAAACAAGGCCTGAAAAATGCCCTGTGTGCAAGAGCGCGGATTTAAAGCAGGATGAAGACGTGCTGGATACATGGTTTTCGTCCTGGCTATGGCCTTTTTCAACGCTTGGCTGGCCTGAGGAGACAGGCGACCTTAAATATTTTTATCCTACATCAGTGCTGGTGACTGCGCCTGAGATATTATTTTTCTGGGTGGCCAAGATGATAATGTCAGGCATAGAATTCAGGAAAGATATACCGTTCAGGGATGTGTATATACACGGCACAGTCAGAGATGCAACAGGCAAAAAGATGTCGAAGTCCCTGGGCAATATTATAGACCCGCTTGAGATAATAGACGGGTTTGGGGCAGACGCATTAAGATTCAGCATTGTCGCAATAACTTCCGCTGGCCAGGATGTATTTCTCTCAAAAGAAAAATTTGAGATAGGAAGAAATTTCGCGAATAAGATATGGAATGCCTCGCGCTTCGTATTAATGAATATAGGCCCTAACCCTGGAGCCTCGAACCCATGCCCCGTACCCTTGTGGTATGGGGTGGAGCATAGAACCCAAAGTCTTGCTGACAAGTGGATTCTGAGCAGGTTAAACAGAACCATAGACGCAGTTAATAAGGCTTTGAAGAATTACAGGTTTAACGAAGCAGAAAGCCTTGTGTATGATTTCTTCTGGCATGATTTTTGCGATTGGTATGTAGAGATGGTAAAGCCGCAAATTTTAAATCAAGGCGCTGGGGTGGAGGGTGAAGGGTGGAGGGTGAAGGGAATTCTGATACATGTGCTGGAAGATTCTTTGAAGTTACTGCACCCGTTCATGCCGTTTGTAACAGAGGCTATATGGCAGAATATGGAGCCCATCAGGGCTCAAGCCCGGAGCTCCTTGGGCGGAATACTGAGCCCCTCGCCATTGGTTTCTGTGGCGGGCGAATGTATTAAAGAGAGGCCCAGCATAATGACTGCCCCCTGGCCTGTGGCAGATAAGCATTATGTAAATAAAGAGATTGAATCCAACATGGAGATAGTAAAGGATATAATAGTAAATATCAGGAATATACGCTCTGATATGAACATACCTTATTCCAGAAAGATTGCTGCAATCCTCGTGCCCCTGAAACAGGAGAGTGAATCTGTATTATCCGACAACGCTGAATATGTTAAGAATCTGGCGCAGCTCGATCAGCTGGTTATAGATAAAAATCTTAAAAAACCAAAAAGTTCATTAAGCGCTGTAACTGAAAATTTTAACATATTTATTCCGCTTGAGGGCGTTATAGATATAGAGGCTGAAAAGGCAAGGCTGGCTAAAAAACAGGATTCGCTGAAACAGCAGCTTATGTTTACTGATAAGAGGCTCAAGGATAAAAATTTTATGGATCATGCGCCTGAAAATGTAGTCAAGC
>CAKKRB010000270.1 GCA_919902485.1 Omnitrophica bacterium GWA2_41_15
CTGCCATCTGGCGCTCGCCCTGCAGGACGCGTATGGTAACCGCGGTCTGGTTATCTGCGGCAGTTGAGAAAATCTGGCTCTTCTGCGTAGGGATAGAGGCGTTTCTTTCTATTAATTTTGTATTTACCCCTCCCAGCGTCTCTATGCCTAAAGAAAGCGGGGTAACGTCAAGAAGCAATACATCTTTCATGTCGCCGGTAATAATCGCTGCCTGGATTGCAGCGCCGAGCGCAACGCATTCCATTGGATCTACGCCGCGCTCAATCTTTTTGCCTACATAATCCTCTAAGAATTTCTGGACAATAGGCATCCTGGTAGGGCCGCCTACCATAATAATTCTATCAATATCTTTAGCGGAAAGATTTGAATCCTTCATTGCCTGGTCAACAGGCTTTTTGCACCTGTCAACAATAGTCTTTACAAGGTCTTCAAGCTTTGCCCTGGATAAAGTCATTGTCATGTGTTTTGGGCCCGTAGCATCTGCTGTAATAAAAGGAAGATTGATATCCGTGCTGACAGTTGAGGATAATTCTATCTTGGCCTTTTCCGCAGCTTCGCGTAAGCGCTGCACTGCCATTTTATCGTTCATAAGGTCAATGCCGGTCTCGCGTTTGAACTGCCCGGCCAGATACTCAAGCAAAACCTTATCCATATCTGTGCCGCCCAATTGTGTGTCGCCGGATGTTGATTGCACATGAAATACGCCCTGATCCATTTCCATTATGGTAACATCCAATGTCCCTCCGCCAAGATCAAAAACCATAATCTTTTGCGCTTTTTGAGCCTTGTCCAAACCATAGGCTAAGCAGGCAGCTGTAGGTTCATTGATAATGCGCAAAACCTTTAAACCCGCTATCTCGCCCGCATCCTTGGTAGCCTGACGCTGGTTATCGTCAAAATATGCCGGGCAGGTAATCACCGCGCTTTCTACCTTCTCCCCCAGATATGCCTCTGCGTCCTGTTTTATTTTCTGCAGGATAAAAGCGGAGATCTGCTGAGGAGTGTATTCTTTATCAAAAATCTTGAACTTGAAATCTGTTCCCATCTTGCGCTTGGCTGCCTGGACAGTGCCTTCTGCATTTATAGCTGCCTGGCGCCTGGCAGGCTCGCCTACGAGTCTCTGGCCGTCTTTGGTAAAAGCCACATAAGACGGGAAAGCCTTTCCGCTTGCCACGCCCGCGCCTTCTGCGCTGGGAATTATAACTGGTCTCGTGCCTTCCATTACCGAGGCCGCTGAGTTGGATGTCCCTAAATCTATTCCTATAACTTTTGCCATAACACACCCCCCTATTTTTTGGTTGGTTTCCCCTCGACTTCGCTCGGGGCTCCCTTCGGTCGTTTCGCCACTTTTACCCTGGACGGCCTTATGACACGGCCGTTAAAGGTATATCCTTTTTGCAATTCTTCAACTACATGATCTTCAGGCGCCTTTTCAGTTTCCTCCAGCATCATTGCCTCGTGCTCATGAGGATTGAAAGGTTTCCCTTTTGCCTCTATCTGCTTAATGCCTTGCTGTTTCAGAAAATCCATCAGGTCATTATGAATCATCTCTATACCTTTATATAGGATGTCAAAATCATGTTTTGTTTTGCCAGCCTCAACTGCCCGCTCAAAATCATCCAGTATCTTTAAGATTTCCGCAATTATCTCCTCATTGGCAAATTTTACAAATTCTATTTTTTCTTTCTCAAGCCGCTTTTTGTAATTATCAAAATCCGCCTGAAGCCTGAGAAGCCTGTCAAAATATTCGTCAGACTTTTTTGCCTTTTCCTCCAGGATCTGGAATTCTTCCGTGGTCAGAAGTATTTTATTTTTTTTAGTTTCTTCGGCCAAGATTTTCCAATTCCTTTCCAAGCCCATAAGAAATATACTTCAGAACAGACATGACCTTTCCATATTCCATTCTTGTAGGACCTATTGCCGCCACTGCGCCTACTGTTGCGCCATTGATCTTATAGTTACAGGTGACTACAGAGCAGTTCTGTATCTCGTTATTAACATTCTCTTTCCCGATATGAATCTTTATGCCTTCCTGGTCTATATCTTCATTTAAAAGATTCAAAAGGCCTCTTTTATCTTCGCATGCCCTTAAAAATAATCTTGCTTTTTTTATATCAGTAAATTCCGGATGCGACATTATACATGCTGTGCCTTCAAAATACAAGTGATCATCTGCCCTGAATAAACCCAGGACGGATAAAATATCCATTGCCCTTTTTAAAAATGTGTAGAACGAATCTCTTTCTTCAAGAAGCCTACGAGTAAGATATGATTTTATCTCTCCAAAATGTATGCCTTCCAGTTCGCTGTTTAAAAATTCTGTTATGCGCATAAGTTCCTGTTTTGTGATATGCCCCTCGAAATCCATTATAGAATTTTTTATAAAACCTGAGTTAGTAACCACTACGGCCAATATCCTGGATTCATCTACGCTGAAAAGCTCTATATGTTTAAAGATGCTTCTTTTTAACCTGGGCGTAAGGACTATGCCTGCAATATTTGTTACAATGCTTATGGCTTTTGAGGCATTCTGCATTATATATTCAATATCGCCGCCTGGCTGGTGAATAAGTTTATTTATTATAGATTCCTCTTCCTTTGTAAGATGTTCCGGCTCTAATAAGGAGTCTACGTAAAACCTGTAACCCTTATCAGTGGGAACTCTT
>CAKKRB010000271.1 GCA_919902485.1 Omnitrophica bacterium GWA2_41_15
ATCCATAAAATTATTTATATCATATGCCTACATGAAATACAAGTTTTTTCTTATATCACACACTGAATCTATTTCTTTGAATGCCCGCCGATACACCTCATCTCTCTGCCAGGGTAGTTTTACCAGCGCCCGGCAGACCGATGATGTGGACAATAGGGATTGTTCGCTTATGCATATTTTCTGTCTGGCGTCCCGCCATATAAGTCCGGGGTCAGGTCAGACTGCCAATAATCTTTTGTGTCAACGTCCATAATTGTCAACTTTCCAAACCATCCTGCGCCAGTATCGATATCCCAAACGTTGCACGCCTTAATCGGCTTCAAGGAATTATATAATTCAGTTGTCGTGTGTCCGACAAAGATATCCTCATAACGCCCTAATTTGCATCCGCGCCCCATTGACTGCATCTTCCAAGCCATATCAAGAAGCGTCCGGTCCCAAACCAATGCCTGCGCGCTATGACTTGATAACGATATATCCGGATTGAATCCGCCATGAACGAATATTTTGTCCTTAATTTCAATCCAAAGCTGCCCGCTTTTTAAGAAATCAATGTGGGCCTTCGGCATAGGTCCGCCGTCATATGATGCGATCGTCCTATCACCGCCCTGACTCGTCCATATCTCTGGCTTGTCGCCGCGAATCGCCCAGTCCAGCGCCCACATGTCGTGATTGCCGATTACCAAATCGCAATGCTTGACCTTTAGAAGTTCATCCATACACTGCCGCACCTCTGGATAACCATCGCATACATCGCCGATTACGATCAGCCTGTCTTTTATCCTATCGAACCCTGACCTTTCAAAGCATTGTAAGAGCGCCTTATAAGCGCCGTGAATATCTCCAATAACGAACGTTTGCGCTATCATTTAAGCGCCCCCATCGCTCTATTAATCCTTTCAAGCGCAGTGTCGAGGTCAAAATTCTCGCGTTCGCCCAGAGTTAAGACATCGAATAATTCATTTTCTATTCTCGAGCGCATATCTTTGATTTCAGCATCCGAGCGGCCAAGATTGACTCGGTATTTCGATAAATCTGTATCTGCGCCGTCTTCCTCGATCTTCTTTTTAAAGAGACTCATAACTTTTTTATCCCCCAAATCGAATCCATTGCGCAAAATAAAATCGAGGCCATAAAAGTCACGCGGAGCAATGGTCAATCTAAGGGCCGCGGCGCGCAGTTTTTCACTAACAATTTCATTAAGCGATAGACAATTAACTTTTCCCCCGTCAAACAAAGGCTCACCGGTAAACGGATGCAAAAATTTGTGCTGAACCGGCCGCATTTCTGTTTCAAGAATAGGGTTAAAACGAAGTCCTATCTCAAATTTAACTGTTTGCTCCGATGGCATTGTCACAGGGTCATACACAAAGTAATAAACATACTGCTTTGACTCGTTGCGGCCCGCATTCTCGGCGTCTTCTATGCGCATATCAAGCTGCTTCGCAAAATCCTCGATATTGTTTTTTATTGACTCCATGCATTTTCGCCTATTACCGCGCGTTGTCGTATAGTCCGGAAGCCGAATACTAAAGTCCAAATCTTCGCTCAAACGATAATAAGAATAGTAAATTTTATTAAGGCATGTCCCGCCTTTAAAAATCAGGTTATCCGAAAGTTCATTTATTCGCGAAAGAATGAGCGTCAGATAATAATCCTTTTCCATGAGAGGCGCGTAAAAACCTGTGAGCGTTGCGGTTCTATCTACTAATTTAAGGAATTTGTCTTTATCTTTGTGGATTAACAATGACTCCCCATCTTTCATCTTTTGTTCCTTTGCGGGAATTTGAAAATGAAATCAGCGATGTATTCTTTACGCTTTTTTCAAGCGGCTTCAATATTGAATCAGACACACCTGCTTTTTCAAGAATAAGCCCTATTCGCTTTCTCGTTTTAATTTTAGGAAACTGTACGGTATATTCAATCAGTTTCTTAATATCACATTTCTTTTCTTTCACAAATCGCCCAAATATCTCTATGGCCGCCTCAATACCACCCACTGGTTTATTATAGTAAATTAGATCGACCAGTGTCCTTTCCTTCGAGCTGACAATAACCTCTCCGCCTTTGATGTCTATTTTCTCTAACCCATAAAGCCTATCGGAAGGGATTTTTGTAAATTTAAAAGATAATCCGGCGATTGTTCTTTCCCTGGAAAGTGTCGTATTCAGCACATACACTGCCTGAAACTGCTGATCGGTAAAGTTATAGTAATTAAACATCGTTGAATAGCCGACATAGTAGTTATTTTTGGGAAAGAAAATAGGCGGGATTAGAAATTCGCTGACACGGCGCCCTGTTGGCACAGATTCTAAAGGCACAAATATATAAACTCCGCCTTTTATTGGAATCAATATCCGTTTTTTCTTAAGGCTATAAACTAATTTCCTTCTGTACTTAAAATCTACCGGCAAATAAGAATCCAGCTCTTTAGCTGTTACAATATTTTTTTCCTCATACGATAAACGTGCGACAATTTCAGCCTCTTTTTGGCTAAGGGCGCTTACTGTATTTTTGTTCATAGAAAGTACCTCCTGAAGGAACAACAGATTAACATTTATACATATCTAAAATATCACAACTTTTCCCATTGTCAATAGAAATAAGTTCAACCTGGTTATGAATCACTTCCTATTGCGCTAATATTTCCTGGCACGCTTCTGGTAGAACAAAGTGCCAAATTTGTGAAGCAAATTCCAATATTATAAATAAGTTCCCATGACATCTGCTGGAATACTTTCTTTTAATGATTGATTGGGCTCCGCCTTATTTGCATTGCCATTTTCTTTTCTTTTGTATAATTCTCTGCGTAAAGACGCCATGGCAATTGCCTTTTCTATATAAATCTCGTTTGGGCTGTTAATCTCAATCCCAATTCTTTTTATAGTTATTTTTGCAGGTAAATGAGTGATATGGATATTAACTTTATTATGGCCTTCTCCTTTTTTTATCTCGACTTTTAAATCTTTAGGTAAAATATCGACTGAGTACAACGATTTTAATCTATTTAAATAATCATTCAATAGAGCTATTTTTTGGCGGAGAATAGTATCTTTCCTGGCAATATTTTTTAATTCTTCTGGTTTTAATTTTAACATTGCATAAATTTCCCCTATATCATCAAAAAAATTCCGCTGGGCATTTTTATTAACAAAACCTGCCGGCCTGTCCTCGATACCGCTTTTTTTAATTTCGGCCCTAGGACTCCAGGTATATTTAGCGTCTACTTTTTGATTAAGCTCCTCTAAACGCGCACAAAATTCAGAAGCACTGTCTTCATACCATTCTGCGCCTTCTCTAATAAAGTTAAGATGGATTATAAATGCAAATATCTCCCCTGCTTCTTTTGCTGCTTCCTCAATGGTAAACTCTTCTTTTTTAGTTCTTAAGGCTCGTATTACTAAACTTGATACTTGTATTTTTGTCAAATCGTATTCCTGAATGAGAATTCTCATCTCCGCCGGCTCCAGCTTCCACGCCCACATAGCATATTTTTGTATTGTCGGTTTTAATTTATTCCTGATATAACTTCTTACCATAGACCTGAAGAATTTTGGAACAGGCTTAGTGAAGTCTGTGCCGATTATCTGCCTTAATAGCCATGGCATTGATTTGCTGTATTTATTAAGGGCATCCTCTGCTTCTTTATATAAATCGGCTTTAATTTTTTCTGTTGATGCAGAATCTATTTTTAACTGCGCTGCCAATTCATCTACAATATCAAGTACTATCCTCCAGATACTATCTTTATCCGGTACAATTGACCGGTTTGCCTCTCCAAAAAGAAGCATTGGGTAGAATGCAGCTGTTAAAACCGCTGTTATTAAAACGTTACGACGGTTTATGTCCTGATTTAACTCATTATTAGACGAAAGTATTCCGATAGCGTCTTTTAATCTTTGAATTTCGTATTCTTGATTCGCGATCAAGGGCTTTCTAAGATAATTCTCTTTGCATATCTCTATGGCGTATACTGTATTAGTCAAAAAAATATTATAGAAATCAGTAAAGAAGTGATTTTAAAATTGCAGCCTTTTTTAATCTTTATCATAATCCAGGTAAAAAAAATTATGCTTTGCTCTTCGATATGTAAGCAATAGCATGAGCTTCGCAGGAATTTATCTCTACGAAGCCAAATACGTAAGTATTCGACGAAGTAGGATAGCCTTTTTTAAGCCTGCGGGTTAATAATCTTCCATAGATATTTCTTCTGTTTCTTTTCAACCGTCAAGCGCCTTAGTAAGAATACCCCCCTGACTAATGGGGGGGCATTACACTCTTTTGAAAGTGACATATACCAAAAGGGGCTATATATTTGCGCAAGCAGAATGCAGCTATTATATACTCCTATCAGCAGCATGATTAAGGCTTCTATTACTCGAGCCTGAAGGAGAAGAAGGCGATCCATTTATTGCTTCTTTAAAAATATCATCCCAGTTTTTGTTGCTTTTAATAAACCTTCGTATCAAATCTTTCTGGCGCCATGCAAATAACCCCACAAGCTCTTCAGCGCTTTCATGGGTTGCCTTGTTTACATCATAAAAATGGCTTGCCTCATGTGTAATATTATCCAATATCTTATGGAAAAAGTTATACCTATCCATACTATTACAATTACCTTTTATTATTTCCTGAAACTCTTCAGTATATTTTATGACATTATAAAGATTCCAGGAAATACTGTTAAAGCCAAATTCTGCAAGTATGGGTTCAGCTTTTTCATAAAACGTGGCAGTTATATGCTCCATACCTATATGTTTTAATATCACATCGCAAAATGCCTTAAAATCCTTTAGTTCTTTTGAGTTCATTATTTCCTCTTCAGAATAAAATCTTGCAGAGTTTTCTCCTGCGGCATTTTTAAAACTAATGTACTCATGCGCGCTGGTTATATATGAGACAAATCCTTGCGATAAGCCCTCTATGCCAAGTTCCGTTGTAATTTGCTGTAAACTAGTTCCTTTTTTGGTAAGGTTTAAGAATTCTTCTTTTTTGCCTCTCAGGGAGATCTTTATGCTTTCATCATCTTTTATCTCGATCAAGGTTACAAGGTATTTTAATGACCTGTGCTTCTCCTCTTGGGTTATTTCCGTGTCGCCATCTTTAACAAGATACCTCTCGAAATCCACTTTATCTAAATTATCTTTATTTATATTCTCGGCGTCTTCTCTGATACCTTTAAATACGCCTCTTTCATCTGTATTTTCAGCATCGCTAAAATAATCCTCTGATAATCCAGGAGGCAGCTGGCCTTCTTCAAAATAAAGCTTTACCATAGCCCTTAGACACGCTGTTGCCGCTGCCTTCTGAATAATAGGCAGGTATATTTCTTTTTTGTTTACTGTCATGCGGGTGCGCACAAGCGGTATGCCGCTTGGAAGATCCATGGTAATGCCCCTATTACGGATTAATTTCAGGAAGTGCTCAGGCGCAAATCTGAAATATTCTTCTGATTTAGGGTATTCTACATAAAGAAGGCTTCTGGCCAACCTTTGGTATTTTGAGTTATTTTGGTAAAATCTTATATCCCCATATGAAGTCTTAACCTCTGCCAGAAGTTTCAATTCTTCATTGATGCGCCTTTTTTTATAATAGATATCTGTATCCTGTATAGCTGCTACATAACGATAGGCATTGTAGTCTACAAATGCCGCGTCAAGGTCAGGAGCTTGGTTTTCTTTAAAATTCTTTATTCTCTCAATACGCGTCCCTTTGTATACGCCCTTTAGTTCCCTGAAGCTCCTTATAACCCACCTATCATCGCTGGTATGTTCTATTTTAAGCTCAAAGAACCTGCCGTCTCCTATACCGGTAGTTATCCATACCTCATCACTGTCTACAAAGTTTGTATAAAAACCAAGGCCTAATATCCCTTCCAGGATACTGCTTCCAATTTTTGTTGTTTCGTCCAATACTAGTAATGGGCCGACTATAGTGGATAGGTCCATGCCCGCAGGGTCTTCTATGCTGAATATCCACTTATTAGCGCCTGTAGAGATATAACTGCGTATTTCAATATGAGCATTTTTATATTCTTCGATTAAACCTGTAATAGCATCCTTTCTGGATACCGCGCCTTTATTTTTAAGAGTTTCTATTAGTAAATTATCCAGTATCCTGACTCTTTTTTTAAGCATAATAGCTAATGAACCCTGGTATTTCCCTGCTATAAGTAAATCTAATTTTCTATCATCTACTGCGCTATCGTCCTGATATTTAACATAATACTCCTGTAAAATACCTGTAGCTATGCGTTCTGTAATAATAGCGTCTCTTGCGTTTTGCGCATCTTCCCTGATAAAGAGATTCTCGGATTTATCTTGGCCGTAGATTGACTTTTTGATATCTTCGGCTGTGTCTTTTAAGTCCTGGCTCTTGATGGGTTCGAGTAATTTGCCATAACCTTCAAGATTTTGCGCCAGCTTAACTTCTTCGGGAAATTCATTGAATACACTATTAACCTCCTCTAATGATATGCCGTTAAGTTCATTTACAGTTTCTCCTTGAATTTCTATCCTGTCTTCGACAGAGAGCATCTGGGATATGCCGCCCCTTAGGTACAAACATGCCATGCGCGCAAAATCATTATCTATCCTGACCATATCAAAATCTTTGTTCAGAAGATCCCTGTGGGAACGCGCGGTCTTATAGAAAATATCCCTCGCTTCCATCATATTCGGCTTATTTAAGCGGATAAATAAATCAACCCACCGTCCAAGAAACGGCGTAAAAGATGTCCTGTCTAAACTTATATCTATATCTTTTAAAAAATCAAATAGTGCTTTAAAATTATTGATGGTAAGATTAGAACTTTCTATCTTATTATTCAGGCTGTCTATACCACTATGGTCAATTAGGGCTAAAAGATTATAGGATAAAAACAATAGATATATATTAATCTTTTCCTGCGGAATATCTCTTAGATGGAGGGGCATATAAAATGTATTAAATAAATAATATCTTGCATAGTTCCTGTTATTTCCAAAAAATACGCTATGTTCCTCTAAAAACTGCTTATACTTTTCTAAACGCATAACTATATTAGCTTGTTCTTCATGTGTAACTCGTAATGTTTCAGTCTTAGGCTTTATAGTTACAAGGTCTTCAAATTCTATAATGGCCAGGGAGTTATCATTCCAGTTAGTAAGCATAATCCTGCCATCTTTTGTTTCTACTACTCCATGGGGGCTATTTAAAACATTA
>CAKKRB010000272.1 GCA_919902485.1 Omnitrophica bacterium GWA2_41_15
AAAAGCAGCCTAGGTCCGCTTGGCATATTTATCACCTCCTAATATATAAGACACATCAAAGCAGCATTTTTCTTTCAAAAATTTTATTAAAGACAGGTTCCAGAACAAATTGGTAGACGTCTCTGGGATTTAGTAGTAAAATATGAAAAACCTGTAAAGAATAAAAAAGGAGCGATTATATGAAGAGAATATTGATAATAATTTTGGCGGTATTGATGATTGCTGGATGCAAGTGCCAGGCAAAGGATAAACAGGTTTTGGCCAGGATAAATAATTACGAGATAACAAAGCAGGAGTTTGACGAGGAGTTTAAGGACTCGGCATATGGTGTTTCTGATACAGAGGAGTCCAGGAAAAGTTTTCTTGAAAACCTGATCAATAGAAAACTCGTGCTGCAGGAGGCCCAGAGGCAGGGGCTGGATAAGGATAAGGCTTTTCTAAAGTCTATAGAGAGATTCTGGGAGCAGTCGCTTTTAAAGGTGATGCTGGATAAGAAATCAAAAGATGTCTCTCTGCTTAAAGACGCAAGCAAAAGAGAAGTAGAAGATGCTTATGATGGGTGGATAGATGGGATGCGTAAAAATTCCGACATAAAGATAGAGTATAATTTATTAAAGTAGTTTTAATAGGGGGTATAAAATGGAGAAGAGAATAAGACGGCATATTTATTTTATTGAAAAGTCTTTCCAGGCCAAATTTATAATGAAATTTTGCGGCCTGGTGGCATTTGGCGGGCTTCTGACTATAGGGCTATTGTATTTATGGGCGACAAACGCTACGACTGTGTCTATTGTAAATTCAAGGGTTGTTGTAAATACAACAGCTGCTTTTATATTACCTTTACTTATCCAGACAGTTGTTATTGTAACAGTAGTAATTGCCCTGGCCACTATAGCAGTGACATTGTTTATTTCCCATAAAATAGCAGGCCCGTTATACCGTTTTAAAAAGGTTCTGGAGGTAATGGGTGAAGGCGATTTTTTAAGCCAGGTAAAGATACGAAAGGGAGACCAGCTCCAGGACCTTGCAAAAATCTTTGATGACATGATAGCCAAAAACAGGGTTAAAATTAAAGCTTTAAAGGCAGATTTAGGCGTTTTTAATGAAAAACTGAGCAAGATATCGGAAAGCGAGATTTCCGAGCATAAAAGAGCTTATCTAAGCGAATTAAAGCGTATCTCAAGCGAGATAGACAGCTTGATGGGGCAATTTAAGGTTTAAATGAGAAAAATAGCTTTTTTTAGCGGTTTACTTTTATTCGCCATGATAGGCGTTTTGCATGCGGCTGAAATAGAGGATGATTTCGGCCGGGCTGAAAAAATAGAAGGCAGGTATTTTACTATCTATTATTCCAAGGATCTTGACATATCAAAATTATCGCAGCAGATCAATATAACCGCTACAGATAAGATCCTTGCAGGCAAGAGTATTGGAGAGGATTTTTCTTCAGAGCCAGATCTTGCCAGGACGGCAGACATCCTCTACGGCCTTGTAAGCGATATGCTGGATATGCACATATATAATTTTAAAGGCAGCATAAAGATATGCAAGGACAAGGCTCACATGGACAGGGTCTACAGGGGTTTTTTCAGAAAGGACATGGAGGCCTACATGCTGGCTTTTTATGTGAATGAGAACAGCACTGTCTATATTTTCGAAGAAAGTTTCAAGCGCGAAATTCTGGGGCACGAAATCGCGCACGCAATAATGAATCATTATTTTGTGGTTTCTCCGCCTGTAAAGGTCCAGGAAATACTTTCAAAATATATCGAATACCAGCTCCGCAAAGCACAATAAGAGTTATTTTTTTGCAGTTACATACATATTATAAGTTGTAAAAGTATTGACAATACAACTTATATAGTGTATAATT
>CAKKRB010000273.1 GCA_919902485.1 Omnitrophica bacterium GWA2_41_15
AAGATTGAAAGGGATTCTGTTGTGGTGGCTGTGCACGATCTTTCGAACATGAAACTTGTAGATGATCTGCGTTTTGTGTCCGGCTTGAATATCAGGATGGTGTCTGCGAAGGAAGAGGATATAAAGAATGCGATAGAGCGCTATTACGGAAAAGAAGAAGAGTCTTTAGGCGAGGTTATAGACGAAGCTGAAAAATCTGCAGGTAAAGTTTCCGTTGCAGGCAAGGCAGAAAACGACGCGGATAAGCTTAAGGAGATAGCCTCGTGCGCGCCTGTTGTAAAGCTTTTAAATATGGTGCTTCTGAGGGCAGTAAGGGAAAAGGCTTCGGATATACATTTTGAGCCTTTTGAAAAAGATTACAAGATACGCTACAGAATAGACGGCATATGTTACGACGCTGCTCATCCCCCAAGAGACCTGAGCCTTGCGATAAGTTCCAGGATAAAGGTTATGGCAAATCTGGATGTAGCTGAAAACAGGCTCCCGCAGGACGGGAGAATCATGATGGATATAGAAGGCAAGGCTGTTGACCTCAGGGTGTCAACCCTGCCCACGCTTTACGGAGAGAGCATTGTCATGAGGGTGCTTGATAAAAGCGTTGTAAGCCTGTCGCTTGACCAGATAGGTATGGACGAAGACGTGAAATTGAAAATAAGGGCTATAATCAAAAAACCCAACGGCATTTTTCTTACCACAGGCCCTACAGGAAGCGGAAAAACAACCACGCTGTATTCATGCCTGAGCGAGATAAACAAGATAGAATATAAAATCATAACCACGGAAGACCCTGTTGAATACGACATTGAGGGCATTATTCAGATTGCGATCAATCCAAAGATAGACCTTACATTTGCCAGAAGCCTCAGGTCTATCCTGAGACAGGATCCTGATATTATCATGGTCGGAGAAATAAGGGATTCTGAGACAGCGGAGATAGCTATTCAATCAGCGCTTACAGGCCACCTTGTATTCAGCACTCTGCATACAAACGATGCGCCCGGCGCTGTTACAAGGCTTGTGGATATGGGCGTAGAGCCTTTTTTAATAACATCCACTGTCAGGGCAGTGCTTGGCCAGAGGCTTGTGAGAAAGATCTGCGCGAAATGCAAAAAAGAATATAAGCCTTTGGAAAAAGAACTTCTGGAAATCGGTTTGCCGAAAGAGAAAACAAAAAATATAAAATTTTACAGAGGCGCAGGCTGTTCTGAATGCAGCAGCTCTGGATATAAAGGAAGGACAGGGCTTTACGAACTATTGACAGTGGACGATAAAATAAGGGAGCTTGTTATAAAGCGCGCGAGCTTATCAGCGATAAGAGAAG
>CAKKRB010000274.1 GCA_919902485.1 Omnitrophica bacterium GWA2_41_15
AGGAAGCGGAGACGTGCTTGCAGGGATAATAGCAGGTTTTCTTGGCCAGGGATTAAATGAATTTGACGCGGCAAGATCAGGCGTTTACATACATGGTCTTGCAGGCGATCTTGCAGCAGAAGATAAAGGAGAGACAGGTTTAATAGCAGGGGATATATTGGAAAAAATCCCGTATGCAATAAAGACTATGAAGTGAGATGGGTACTTCTCCGCCTGAGGCGGATCAGGATCCAAATTTGCTTCGCAAATTTGGGCAGATACCCGAGTGGCCAAAGGGGTCAGACTGTAAATCTGATGGTTCACGCCTACGAAGGTTCGAATCCTTCTCTGCCCACCATGAACCACTCGCTAAGAATGAGTAAAAAATATAGTTTTCGCTCGGGTTCATGGCAGGCCACATGTACAAGTGGTTCATGAGCCCTGCACCGGAGCGAAGTGTAAAACATAAACATAATTCTTAGCGACTGGTGCGGGGCCAGTTAAGATGCATTACGTATATATACTTCAAAGCCAAAAATATAATTTTCTTTATACAGGGTATACGAATAATATTAAGTCTAGAATAATTCACCATGATAAAGGGTTCGTGTCTGCAACGAGGTTTAGAAGGCCTTTAAAGTTAATTTTTTATGAAGCATATGTAACTAAAAGTGATGCAATTAGACGTGAGCATTATTTTAAAACCGCAAAAGGTAAAGCAGCGCTAAAGATAATGCTGAAAGATTATTTTTTAGAGTATAGAGATGCGCGGGTGTAGCTCAATGGTAGAGCGCTAGCCTTCCAAGCTAGCTACGACGGTTCGATCCCGTTCACCCGCTCCGAATTTTGCCGAAGGCAAAATGAGTCCTGAGCGAGTCTAATAATGCGACGAATAGGAGCATTATTAGGCGAGTCGAAGGGCATAAATAAAATAAACATTTATTTCGTATTTCGACGCGTAAAATTTTTGCTTTGCAAAAATTTTACTTGCTCAGTACGAAATTTGTTTCACAAATTTCGCTGGCGTAGCTCAACGG
>CAKKRB010000275.1 GCA_919902485.1 Omnitrophica bacterium GWA2_41_15
AGAATTGAAAAACCCACATCTAAAACTTTAGCAATAGCTATTAAAAAATTAGAGAACGCAAACATGCTTATTCTGTTTTCTCTTGTTCATAATTTATCGCCCTAATAGGATAAGGAATCACAATTCCTTCTTTGGCATAGCGCTCATGGAGCCTTTTTATGAATTCATGTTTGATTAGGTATTGATCTACAAATTCCCTAGCCCTCAAAATTACGGTTAGATTAATACTAAAATCGCCGAAACCCCCGTAGCGGATAAAAGGCTCAAATTCCGGCACTCCGCCACGGATCTCTTTCATTACCTCCCTGGCTACTTCGCAGGTTATTTTTTCAACTTTCTTTAAATCGCTTTTGTAGTGGACTCCTAAATTAACTAAGACCGCCATTTCTTTATCCGGAAGATAATAGTTGGTTACTATGGCCTTGGTTAGCTTCTCATTGGGAACCAAGACGACATTATTCGGCAGCATTTTTATCTTGGTTGTGCGCCAGGTAATATCCGTAACATAGCCTTCTTCTCCGGTGTCTAGTTTTATGTAGTCGCCTACTCTGATTTGCTTGGCTATAATAATATGAAACCCGGAAAAAAGATTTGAAAGGGTGTCTTGCAGAGCCAATGCTACTGCTAAACCGCCTACTCCCAAAGTAGCCAAGATGGGTGTTATAGAAATCCCTAAACTATGAAGAATTACTAAGATTCCAATTGTAAATATGATTATGCGACTGATGTTTTGAGTAAGCGAGGTAACCGGTAAGGCAGTCTCAACTTTACGGGAATATACACTAACCAATTTAGCCGAGATATTGGCCAATACAAAGGTAATAGAGAAAATGCCCGATACAAGCAAAAGTTTATCAATTATATGGACTAAATTTTCAGGCAGCTTTGAAGATTCAAGAGCAAAATAAATACCTAGCATTAAAAACCAGATTATGAACGGCCCTTTTATTGAATCTATAATGATATCATCAACCTGGGTTTTGGTATGTTTTGACCAACGGTTAAGACGGGCAAACATAATCTTTCTTATTATAAACCCACAGATTAGGATTATTAGGAATATTGAAGCGGGAACCAAAATTTCAAATAAGTTCTGAATAGATAATATTGAATTAAAGTTCATTTTTATCGCTCCTTTAAAACAAAAACCGCTCTCCTGCATTTTATGCAAGATGGCGGCCCGACCATCTTCAATTCAACCTCCAGGAACAAAAAACATTC
>CAKKRB010000276.1 GCA_919902485.1 Omnitrophica bacterium GWA2_41_15
ACAGAAGCAGAATGCGCGCCATGCTATAGAAATCAATGCAATAAAAAGCCAACATGTATGGATATGATATCTCTGAAAGAAATAGTCAAGTCAGTGAAAGATTCTGTTCGGCGATCGGAACCATAGTTCCGATCGCCGAACGGAATAGGTATGTATGGTATGAGTAATCTTATAGACATCTCTATTGCTATCCCTGTAAAAAATGGAGAGAAATATATTGATTCTCTGTTAAAAGCTGTATTTTCTCAGGAAACAAGACAGGGCTTTGAAGTTATTATTATAGATTCTGGCTCTAAAGATAAGACGCTGGATATTGTGAAGCAATATCCGGTAGAGCTATATAAAATAAAACCTCAGGAATTTAATCATGGTCTTACGCGTAATTTTGGAATATCCAAGGCAAAAGGTAAATATGTAGTACTGATGACGCAGGATGCTGTGCCGTATGATAATCATTGGCTTGAGCAGCTTATAAATACTATTGATACTGATGAAAATATAGCTGGAGTTTATTCCAGGCAGATTCCTAGAGATGATGCACATCCTTTAATTAAATTGAGAATTGATAAATTTTTTGGAGAGCAGAAAAAAAGAACAGTCAATTATATCACTGATATCAGGGAATACGATAAACTATTACCTTTAGAGAAACATAGTCTTTGCGGCTTTGACAATGTATCATCCTGCATAAGAAGGGAGGTATGGGAAAAATTTCCTTTTTCTGAAACAGATTTTGCTGAAGACTTGGATTGGTCAGTGAGGGTTTTAAAGGCAGGATATAAGATAGCATATGAGCCAAAGAGCATTGTTGTGCATTCTCATGACAAGTCTATTTATTACGAATATAAGCGCGCATTTATACTTTACAGAAAGCTGTATAAATTGTTCAGGCTCAAGCCAGTGCCTTCTATGGCGCATGTTTTATATTTTTCTTTAAAAGATATAATTTCAGGCATTATGTATACTCTAAAATATAAAAGCGGGTCATTTAAAAAGATCATCTGGTTATTCAAAGCTCCTTTTATATCTTTTTTTGCCATTTATGGTCAATACAAGGGAGCCAGGAAGTAGGACGATTATATGAGAATAATTCAGCTGGTTCATAGCTTTCCGCCTTATACAGTGGCAGGGACAGAGGTATATACATACGAATTGTCTCAGGAGTTACAAAAAAGGCATAAAGTCTTTATTTTTTTTCGTATTAACGATCAGAAGAAAAAGGAATATGAGATTGTTTCTGGCAATATTGATAACTTAGAGATATATGCTATTAATAATACTTTTCGAAGATGCGATTCTTTTGAAAGCACTTATAATAACTTTCATATCACTGACAAATTTGCGCAGTTACTTGATAGGATCCAGCCTGATATTATTCATATCCAGCATCTTCTTTTTCTTTCCATTTCAATAATAAAAGAAGCAAAAAAGCGAAAGATACCAATTGTCTTTACGCTCAATGATTACTGGCTTATGTGCCATATGGGGCAGCTTCTAAGGCGAGACGGAAGCCTGTGCGAATTGCCAATGGAAGAGATTTGTTCTGAATGCCTGATCACGCAACTGAGCATAAAAAATAATTCGATGGCAGTATATCAATTTTTGAGAAAATGGGTTAGTAATATTTTTTTACAATTACTTAAAAACGCATATCTTTTTTACGCCAAAGTAGCTTTTTTGAACAAAAACGAGCAACTCACTCAAATCAGAAAACGTATCTCATCTATTAAAGAGGTTAACGGATTAGTGGATGTCTTTATTGCGCCGTCTAACTTTATAAAAGAGAGATTTATAAAATTTGGTTTTTCTGAAGAAAGGATAAAAGTTTTACCTTATGGCCTTGATATGCGCAATTTTAAGGATATCGCAAAGACATTGTCTGATAAGATTAGATTTGGTTATATAGGGACATTGCTTCCTCCTAAAGGCGTGGACATATTAATAAAGGCGTTTAATAATATAAACGCTGATATGGCTGAGCTTAAGATTTACGGCCGGCTTTTGCCTTACGCGGGTTATGAGAATTACCCTGCCTATTTAAAAAATCTTGCCAGAAATAAAGGGATTGTATTTATGGGAGGGTTTAAAAATAGCGATATAGGCAAAATCTTGTCCGGGATAGATGTTTTAATCATTCCTTCTATATGGTATGAAAATGCTCCGTTTGTTATACAAGAGGCATTTAAGGCAATGGTCCCGGTAATTGCCGCAGATATTGGAGGTATTCCTGAATTTGTAAAGGATGGAGTAAACGGCTTGTTATTCAAATCAGGGGATGTAAATGACCTTCGCGCAAGAATAGAGTACATAATTAATAATCCAAATATCATGGAAGAATTCAGGAAAAATATGCCGGATGTTAAAAGCATAGAAGAAAATTCGAAGGAAATAGAAAGAATATACGTTGAATTAACAGGCAAGCCAAAATGTTTTTAGCATATATTGACCCTGGAACAGGGTTTACGATTTTTAATTTAGAGGCGTGGCTAGTTGCGATTATAGCCGGTTTTTTCGGGATAATTTTAATATTTCTGAAGAATATATTCAACTTTTTTAAAAAACATAAGAACATATTTGTATTTCTTTTATTTTTTATAGCATGTTTAACAACAGGAGCATTTATGAATAAAGGATCAAGATTTGATAAAAAGATTATTGTATTGGGATTCGATGGTTTAAGCCCGGATATTGTTGAGAGCATGATGAAAGAAGGCAGGCTTCCTAACTTTTCAAAATTAAAGGAGCAAGGCTCTTACAGCAGGCTCTTAACTACAAATCCTTCACAGTCTCCTGTTGCCTGGGCTGGCTTTGCTACAGGCCAGAATCCCGGCAAGAATGGTATTTTTGATTTTATTATCAGGGATCCAAAGACATATACCTTAAACCTGGCTATATCTGATGTTAAAAATAGCGCGCCGCAGAAAATAATAAAAAGCAAATGCTTCTGGCAATATGCCTCAGAACAAAATATACCTGCAGTAATAATTTCTCATCCGCTTACTTTTCCTCCTGGCAGGATATATGGCAGGATGCTTTCAGGAATGGGTGTTACTGATATTCTGGGAACAGAAGGCACCTTTACTTTTTATACCACAGAATCGATGGATAAGAACAAAGATGTTGGAGGCAGGGTGTTCCAGGTCAGCAGGGCACCTGTGATGGTTATGAATCTTATTGGCCCAAAAGTTCATACTATTGGAAAAGAGAGCAAAAATGTAAAAGTTCCATTCAAAGTTACATTGGAGAAAGATAGAAAAAGTGCTGTTATAGAATTTCAGAATAATAAATTTGAACTGCAGCCAGGAGAATGGAGCAACTGGAAAGAAGTCTCTTTTAAAATAGGTTTGTTTAAAACACTAAAAGGCATATTTAAATTTTATCTTGTAGAAGCTGAGCCAAGGTTTAAACTGTACATAAGCCCGATTAATTTCGATCCAAGAAAACCGTTTTTCCAGATATCGTATCCTGCAGGATATAGTAAGGAGTTGGCTGATAATATAGGGCTTTATTATACGCAGGGCATGCCTATAAATACGTGGGCAGTTAATGAAAAAAAACTGGGAGAAACGCCTTTACTGGAGCAATCTGAAATGGTTTTAAAAGAGAGAAAGGCAATGCTGGATTTTGAATTAAAACGGTTTAGTAAGGGCATTCTCTTTTGTTATTTTGGTGCTACTGACACTATCCAGCATATGTTTTGGAGATATGCTGATCCTGAACATCCATTATATGAAGATGGGTCTCCTCAAAAGTACAAAGAGGCAATAGAAAACTGGTATAAAAAGATGGATAATATATTAGGCGATGTAATGATAGGTTTAAATAAGAACGATACTCTAATTGTTTTGTCTGATCATGGTTTCAATACATTCAGGAGAAGCGCGCATATAAATAGCTGGTTAAGAAAAAATGGATATTTAGAATTAAAAAACCCCTATGCTAAAACAGGTTCTGAGTTATTAACGGATATTGATTGGTCAAAAACAAGGGCTTACGCTATAGGTTTCGGCTCTATCTATATTAATCAGAAGGGGAGAGAGCGTAGCGGCATAGTTAATCCAGAGAGCGATACAGAATTGCTTAAAGAGGAGATAATAAATAAACTTAGAGGCTGGAGGGATGAAAAATATAACCAGAGTGTAGTAAATGATGTTTATAAAAAGGAAGATATATTTCATGGGAAATATGCTAAAAATGCACCTGACCTTTATATAGGCTTTAATATAGGATACAGGGCTTCCTGGCAGACCGCGCTGGGTGCCGTGCCTGAGGTTGCAATAGAAGATAATATGAAAAAATGGTCTGGCGACCATCTTTTTGATTCGAAATTAGTGCCAGGCATAATTTTTTCAAATAAAACAATAATAAAAGATAAGCCGTCTATTTATGATATTGCGCCTACTATTTTAGAGGAGATAGGATGCGGCAGGGGTAAGATAGAAAGATGTAATTTTGACGGCAGACCATTATTTGATTAGCTTATAAATAACCAAGTGATTTTAATTCTTCTAACTTTTCCTGGAAGTCTTTATTTTTTACAGGGTTATCGCTGACTCCCAATGGAATAAATTTAATATGTTTGATTAGATAGATCTTTTCATTCTCAGGATGAAAATCTATTTCTATAGAAAATTTCTTATCATTAATAACAATATTCCCAAGATAGAAGTAATAATAATAACAGGCTTTATTAGGAACCCTGAACAAATCTATCCTGGCAGGGTTCTGGAAAGGTAAATTTTTATAAAACCTGAACCTTAAACCAAAGTTAGCGGCAGAAGAGTTTATTTCCTGGCTAGATTCCAATAATAGATAGATTTTGTAAGTGCCATTTAGTATATCGGTAGATAGTGTAATTGGCGCCAGGTAGCTTTTGGCTGGTAAATAATAAATCCCTTCGCTATCCCACGCCGTATCAAATAACCAGGCTTTATTTATAGATGGGTTGTTTATATTTAGAAATTCCGGCATCTTTTTATAATGGACACGGCATCTTTCCATGGCATCCTCAGGTTCTAGTTTCATGTGTGTAGCTATAAAGTAAAATGGGTAATCCGGCGTTTTACTTCTTACAGATTTATCATAGCGTTCCCTGTATGGTTTCATGGTCTTTTCATGCATACCCATAAGTTCCTTTTTAATAGCCGGCTCATTATAAGCTATGTTGTTCTTTTCTTCAGGATCTTGTTCCAGGTCGTAAAGCATATCCTTGTTTATAATGTATTTATATTTTTTTGTGCGTATGTAATCACTGCCAAATACAGCTATTCTGGACGAGACGTTTTTATTTAAATACCCAAGAAGGCTATTCCCGTCCAATGATTTGCCTTGAGGAATCTTGATGCCGCATATGTCAAAAATAGTAGGCATAATATCTATAGATTGCGTGAATTCGTTTATTCTGGTTTCATGGTAGGTTAGCTTTTGATAGTATAAGATAAGAGGGGTTTTAATCACAGAATCCCAGGAAGATTCTCCGTGGGATAATAGCCCTTGGTCGCCAAGAAACTCGCCATGGTCTGATGTAATGATTATCATGGTATTGCGTAATAATTTATTAGATTTAAGTTTTTCATACAATATACCAACTAGAGAGTCTGCGTATTTGAGGTTACTGTCATATAGGCCTTTCAGGCACTCTATTTCAATTTCATTGAATATATCTGCCGAATCATCAGGCCTTTCTACATATTTTTTTCTGACAAGCTCTACGGTCTCTTTATCTGCATTGCCGATTAATTCTTTATTTTCTACGCCAGGAGGGTATGGGGTATGAGGGAATAGAATATGCCAGTAGATAAAAGATCTTTTATTTTTTTTTATGAACGATATTATTTCTGGGATAACAGTATTAATTTTAATATTTCTGTCTAGTTCTATGTTTTTATTTATTTTGTTGTTTATAGAAGATTCGTCAAATTGGCTTGCGAAATAAGATTTTTTATCAAAATAAGCGTGGTCTGAAAATAAAGCTGTCCTGTATCCATGCATCGAAAGGAGTTTTGTGAGAAATATCTGGCCAGAGTCAAACTGCATAAAAAGCCTCCATAGGTATTCTTTTTTAATGCCCCATATATAAGCGTCGTCTTCTATAGCGTCTAATGTAAAATAGCGCGAAAAAAATATAGAAGATACAGAAGTCGTAGTTCTTGTACCTTGGGAAAAATTATTCTCAAACAGAATACTTTTTTTAGCTATTGCATCTATGCAGGGGGTTGTATTTTTTGAATAGCCGTAGCAGGAAAAATGGTCTGCCCTAGCCGCATCAAGCACTATAAAGATTATATTCGGCCTGGATAGTAGTTGTATTTTTTTATAACAGAATAAGGTTGTTGCGATTATGAGAATTATTAGAGCGGAATATATGTATTTTTTCATGATGTTTTTTAAATAACTATGCCTATACCCATAGGCTTAGAATCTTTTTCTATTACAAATCTTCCTAGTTCCGGGATAAAAGAGAACTTCTCAAAAAATGCAGGCTCTTTTGTGACAAATGTCATGAGGCCTGTTTCGTTAAGCCTTAATTCTTTTGCGTTTTCTTCCAGGGTATTTAGCGTAGAAGAATCAATGCGTTTTTGTATTTTTTCTACCATGCATTCAATTTCCTGTGTTGAGCAGCGCAGCGTCATCGGGCTATTGATTTTCAATGGAATACTGGAAAGCCATAACACGCTACCTTTAAAACTGTTAACTAGTTTTAATGAGCGATTCTTATCAACTAAGATATAGCCTCTCTTTATATCAGTATTTTTATCTAGGATAATGCCTATATTTTGTCCTGCATAAACTTTAGAAGGATTAGCTTGGCCATATATTTTTATTGTTTTTATCTTGGCTTTTTGATTGGAAGGTAGAATTAGGAGAGAAGCAGATTTTTTCATTATACCTGATTCTAATCTGCCTACGATTACTCTTTCTTCATTTATTTCATAGATGTCCTGAATTGGAAAACGCAAGGGTTTTTTATCATGCCCAGTTTCTTTTGTGATAGAATAGATTGCTTGTAAAAGCGAAGGCCCTTTGTACCATTTCATATAAGGGCATTTTTTGGAAATATTAGAGTCTTTTTTGGCAGATATAGGGATTATAAAAAGAGGTTTTATTTTTATATTTTTTAGGAACCCTGCTAGTTCATTTTTAAGTTTTTCAAATCTTTCTTTTTCATAATTAACGATATCCATTTTATTTACCGCGAATATGGCTTTATTTATGCCCAGCATGTCTAAAATAAATATATGGCGCCTGGTTTGCTCCATTATCCCTTCCTTCGCGTCTATGACCACGAGGCCTGCTTGGGCTTCTGTGGCGCCTGTTATCATGTTTTTCAGTAGTTCTGTATGGCCGGGGGTGTCTATTATCGTAAACCGCCTGTTTTTTACTTTAAGGGGTATCTGCGCAGTGTCTATGGTTTTATCCTGCTCTCTTTCCTCCTTTAGTTGATCCACGATATAGGCCAGTTCAGTTACCTTGCCAAGCTCTTTTGAATTTTTTTTAAGCTCTAAAAATTTTTCTCTGGATAGGGAATTGGTGTCTAGCAGGAGCCTTCCTATGAGGGTAGATTTTCCGTGGTCAATATGCCCTGCAATTACAATTTTAACAGTTTGCTTATGCATTTACCCCTCGCCAGAAAGCCCCGCCTGTGAAGGCGGGGATGAATGGGGCTGGCTCGGGGTTCGCTCAAGCGAACCCCGCAATAAAAGATGCCACGGCTGTCCTTCGACAAGCTCAGGATAATTCGAAAGATGGTGAGCGGAGTCGAACCATAAAGCCGTGGAGCTTCACATATATCCCAGGCTTCTCAATTTTTGCATGGTGTAGGCGTTTTCTTTGTCCTGAGCCCTGCCGCTGCGCTCGGAAATAGAGGTTGTTTCTAGTTCCTTTATTATTTTTTTGATTGTGCCGGCTTTTGAGCTGACTGGCTCGCAGCAGGGTTCACAGCCAATACTGCGATATCTTTTTCTATTTTTTGAAAAGTACAGGCTGACAGTTGGTATGCGCTCCCTCTGTATGTATTTCCAGATATCCAGTTCTGTCCAGTGCAGCATCGGATGTATCCTGAAGTGCTGCTCATCAGGTAATTTATATTTGTATATTTCCCAGGGCTCTATGGGCTGATTTTGATAATCCCACGTAAAATCAGCGCTTCTGGGCGAGAAATACCTTTCTTTTGCCCTTATACCATGCTCATCCCTTCTGATAGCAAGCAATAAGGCCTTGAAATTAAATTCTTTCAAAGCTATTTTTAAAGCTTCTGTTTTTAGATTATTACAGCATTCAAATTTTTCATTTGCAGGAGACATGCTATTTTTTAAAGCCTCATTATTTTTAGCAATAATAAGATTAAGATGCCAATCTTTAGAATATTTATTTCGAAATTCATATATTTCTTTAAATTTAAAAGTTGTATCAATATGAATAGTAGGGAATGGGATATTGCCAAAGAATGCCTTGCGGCATATCCACAAAAGAGATGTAGAGTCTTTTCCAATAGACCATAGTAAAGCTATGTTTTTAAAACGGCTATACGCTTCTCTGATTATATAGGTACTTTTATTTTCAAGCTTGTCCAAATATGTCACAGGAAAAATTATATCATATCGTTTAATTTATGTATAGGTTAAAACCACTGTCAATAGTTATATGCTTATGTTATAATTAACAATAACTATGCTAAGAATTATAAATATAATAGGGAGTATAATTTTATTTTTGTGGATTTCATTTTTCGCGCCTATTTTAGGCGGAAAGTATGAATTTTTATTTATCTCTGCGATAACAGTGATTATTCTGGCTGTATTAATTCTTGACAAAAAAGCTTATAAAAATGCAGTAGATAAAAAAGACTTAGCCTTATGTGTTTTTATAATAGCTGTTGTTATTGGTATTGCCAGGGCTGAAAATCCAGAGACCGCGTACAAGCATTTCTGGTATTATGTTTTTCCTGCGCCTTTTTTGTATTTTTTCGGGAAAATAAC
>CAKKRB010000277.1 GCA_919902485.1 Omnitrophica bacterium GWA2_41_15
CCTACTATATTAGACACATCTGGAGGCGATTTTCTTTCAAATTTTTTTTCTTTTTTTTGTATATCCTTGAAAATCATTATAACCCTTTTAGCGCCTTCACCTTCCATCACCCACTTAAATCCAAGAATAATTGCCGCTGCAAGAAATTGCAGAAAATAACTCCTGAAAACAAAAGAAAGCCCGAAGAAGACAAGCGCAGCTAAAAGCCACTTTAACCCAGGACTTTTCTTCTTTATCTTCTCGACTGAACCTGCCTGGTTTGTCCTATTCTTCCGCTCGAAGAACATTGTAGCTGCTCGTATTGTTCGAGCGATCCGCCGCAGGCGGAGAGTCGAGAACTTCTTCCTCTGTGCTTCATATGCTACCAAAAGCATGTCCAGGCAGGCATTGCACCCAGCAATATGCTCTTCTATCCCTTCCCGCTCAGTATCCGAAAGCCTCTTATCTAAATACGAAGAAAGCGTCTTTTCATCCAAACACCTCATATTTCCTCCGTTATTTCACAAAACGAGTATGACTCGTTTTGTGAATTAGCAAGATTTAAACCTTTTCCTTAAGAGTTCTTTTCTACGCGCGATTATTGTAGAAACCGTATTCATAGGTATATTCATGAAGCCTGCTATTTCTTTATGCGTCTTGCCGTAAACTATGCTCAGCTTTAATATAATCTTTTCCCTTGGAGCAAATCCCTCTATTGCGCATTCAAGTTCATCTATTGATTCTATTTTATATTCTTCGCTTTTATCGGAAACTATATTATCAATATTAAATAATTCTTCTTCGTTTAAAAGTCTCTCTTTTTTCTTGCGCATGAAATTCAACGCCCTTGTCTGCGCCATTATGCTGAGCCAGGCATTGATCTTATCCCTCTCTCTTACCTCTTCCAGCCTTGATTTTTCCCATATCTCCAAAAACACATTTTGGATAATATCCAGGATATCCTGCTCCCCAAAATACATCCCGCTTCTTTTTAATCTTTCTTTCGCTGAATAATAAAGAAGCCCTGAAAACCTGTCAATAAATTCAGACCAGGCCTTTTCCTCGCGCCTTATACAACGCTCTATCAAATCATGCGCATCATCAAACATACCTTTGATGATACCATAGTTCTATCCTTACTTCAAGGGTTAACCTGTAGGGGAGGGTTTGAAACCCTCCCCTACAATATATGACACATCTGGAAGGAGATTTTCTTTCAAAATGATAAATAAATAGAGTAGGAAGAGATTTTCATCTCTGTCCCCTACCTCAAACCGTACGGACTG
>CAKKRB010000278.1 GCA_919902485.1 Omnitrophica bacterium GWA2_41_15
GGACAGCGCTTGACAGGGCTAAGCAATCCAGTATGCCGCAGGATAATATTGACCGAGCTGTTAAAAAAGGCACAGGGGAACTCGAGGGCATTACTTACGAAGAGTTCACCATAGAGGGATATGGCGCAGGCGGTGTTGCAATAATGGCGGAGCTTCTGACGGATAATAAAAACCGCACTACAGCAGATATAAGAAATATATTTTCAAAGAAGAACGGCAATGTGGCAGGCGCAGGCTCTGTAGGCTGGATGTTCCAGAAAAAAGGCTATATAGAGATAGACAAAAAAGCTTATCCTGATGAAGAAAAAATAATGGGCATAGTGCTTGACGCAGGCGCCCAGGACATGGAGACAGAAGGCGATGTGTATGCAGTAACAACTGATGCCAAGGACCTTGAAAATGTCAGAAAGGCATTAGAGGCCAATAAAATAAAGCCAAAGTCTGCAGATATCACTATGATACCCAGCACAACTATAAAGCTGGAAGGCGATAAAGCAAAACAAGTGCTGGGCCTTGTTGAAGCGCTTGAAGAGCATGATGATGTCCAGAATGTATATGCGAATTTTGACATACCGGACGATTTATTAGGATGAAATTGTTATTGCATATCTGCTGCGGGCCCTGTGCGTTATATCCCATAAAAGAACTCCTGAATAAAAAATTCGACAAGGTTACAGGATTTTTTTACAATCCAAACATACATCCTCCCAGCGAATATAAAAGACGCAGAGATGCTCTGTCCGTAGGGACAGCACACTGTGCTGTCCCTACAAAAGATACAGGATTTGAACTGATAATCCCGGAATACAGGATGGAGGAATACTTCAGAAAAGTCTTTTTAAATAGTGTAGGGGACGGTTTCAAACCGTCCCCTACAGAGCGATGCGGCCTTTGCTGGGAATTGAGACTTTCTGAAACAGCAAATTTTGCGAAAGGCAATGGTTTTGATGCTTTTACTACCACGCTTTTGATAAGCCCGTATCAGGATCATGAAAAGATTAAAAGAATAGGAGAAAAGATAGCGGGAGAGAAAGGCATTCAATTTTACTATCAGGACTTCAGGTCAGGTTTTAAAGACGGGCAAGAGCAAGCAAAAAAAGAAAATCTATACAGGCAGAAATATTGCGGATGTGTTTTTTCAGAGCTGGAAAGAGTAAAAATAAGATGATGAAACTATCTGATTTTGATTATAATCTGCCAAAGGAACTGATTGCCCAGTATCCATCTGAGAAGAGGGATAAATCAAGGCTTTTAGTTTTGTACAAAGATACTGGAACAATAGAACACAGGATTTTCAGTGATATAGGAGAATATCTTGATCCAGGCGACATACTTGTGCTGAATAATACAAAAGTGCTGCCGGCGCAGCTCATGGGCAGAAAAGAGACCGGGGGAAAAGCAGAGGTATTGATACTGAGTTTAGGTGGAGAGTGCAGGGTGAGGGGTGAATATGAGGTTTTATTGAAACCTGCAAGAGGATGCAAGGTTGGGAGCAGGATTATATTTGGAGATGGAGCGCTGAAGGCTGAGGTTGCAAGGATTGAAAACAACAGGAGATTCTTGAAATTCTATTGCAACGGTGATTTGGAAGAAATATTAGATAAGTTAGGAGAGATGCCTCTGCCGCCGTATATAAAACGAAACACATCTGATGCTGACAAAGAAAGGTACCAGACAGTCTATGCCAGTAAAAAAGGCGCAATAGCAGCTCCTACAGCCGGCTTGCATTTTACGAAAAAGCTTTTAGAAGATATTTCCAAGAAAGGCGTTAATGTGGAGCATGTTACGCTTCATGTAGGATATGGAACATTTAAACCAGTCAGCGTAGAAAATATAAAAGAACATAAAATGGAAGAAGAGTATTTTGAAATAGGAAATAAGGTTATAGAAAAATTAAAGAATAAAGATGGCAGGACGATTGCTGTTGGCACAACAAGCGCAAGGGTATTAGAATCAGTTTATAGCACCTGTCCACCCCAGGGGTGGATAAATCTGTCCACCCCTGGGGTGGAGAATGGCTGGACGGATTTATTCATATACCCCGGGTATAAATTCAAGGCAGTAGATGCGCTTTTGACAAATTTTCATCTGCCAAAGACAACGCTTTTAATGCTGGTAAGCGCATTTTGCGGGAGGGATTTATTGTTTAAGGCGTATAATGAAGCAATTAAAGAGGGATATAGGTTTTATTCGTATGGGGATGCGATGTTGATAATTTAAATTATGTTTAAAATTATCCATAAAGATAAACATACAAACGCAAGGGCAGGAATACTGGAAACAGCGCATGGGGTTGTTGAGACGCCTGTTTTTATGCCTGTTGGCACGCAGGCAACAGTCAAGGCTCTGTCGAACGAGGACGTAAAATATTGTAAGGCCGGTATAATCTTAGGTAATACATACCATCTATATCTCAGGCCTGGGATGGAGATTATTAAAAATGCAGGGGGGTTGCATAAATTCATGTCATGGGACAGGGCTATATTAACAGACAGCGGAGGATTCCAGATATTCAGCCTTGCGACATTGATGAAGGTCAGGGAACAAGGCGTTGAGTTTAATTCTCACGTAGATGGCTCAAGGCATTTTTTAACGCCTGAAGATATTATAAGGCTTCAGCATGAGCTGGGAAGCGATATAATGATGCCGCTAGATGAATGTCTGCACTATCCAAGCACTAAAGATAAAGCAGAAAAATCGCTTGGACTGACCAATAGGTGGGCGAAGAGATCAATGCAGGAATTTGAAAGATTAATAGGGGCGGTCAGTGACCGCCCCCTACAGTTCGGGATAGTGCAGGGGAGCACATATCCTGATTTGAGGAAAAGGGCAGCGGAAGAATTGGTAGATATGGATTTTGATGGATATTCAATAGGGGGCTTGAGCGTAGGCGAGCCCAATGAACTGATGTATGAAATGATGGAAAATGCTGTGAGCTATTTGCCCGAAGATAAACCGCGGTATGCAATGGGAGTCGGTATGCCTCATGATTTTTTTAAAGCCATTGAAATGGGCGTGGATATGTTTGACTGTGTTGTGCCTACGAGAAATGCCAGGAATGGAGCAGCTTATACGAATGAGGGAAGGATTATTATCAGGAACGGAGAGTACTCTAAAGATTTAAGGCCTTTGAGCGAAAGCTGCGATTGTACCGTCTGTAAAAATTATTCCCGTTCATATATAAGGCATCTGTTCAATACAGAAGAGATATTGGGATTGCGACTTACCTCTTTACATAATGTATATTTTTATGTAAACTTATTAGATAGGATACGGGAGGCAATCAGGAAAGACAGGTTTTTGGAATTAAAGAAAGAATTCGAAGATAAGGTATTTTAGTAGGGGACGGTCGCGACCGTCCCCTACAATATGCAAAAAAGGAGGATTTATGCAAGGAAATGCAAGTTCAGGAGCGGCAATGATAGCAAATTTTTTACCAATTATATTAATATTTGTAATATTCTATTTTATGCTTATAAGGCCGCAGCAGAAGAAGCAGAAGGAATTTGGGAATATGCTCAAAGAGCTTAAGAAAAATGACGAGGTTGTGACAAGCGGCGGCATTCACGGCACCATATTGAATGTAAAAGACGATACCTTAACCCTTAAAATAGACGATAATGTTAAAATAGAAGTAAATAAAAGTGCAATCGGTTATGTCAAAAAGAGCCGAGGAGGGGTTTAATGACTAAGAATTTACAGTGGAGGGTGGCATTAGCCCTGGGCGTATTGATTTTCGCATTAGCTGGGATGCTCCCTTTAAAGGATAAGATAAATCTTGGCCTGGACCTGCAGGGAGGCATGCATCTGTTGTTAAAAGTAGACACCTCAAAGCTTCCTGAAGAGGAAAAGGAAGACGCGCCTGCTAAAGCCCTTGAAATAATACGCAACAGGGTAGATGAATTCGGCGTAAAAGAGCTTTCTGTTTACAGGCAGGGAGTTGATGAGATAGTTGTCCAGCTTCCAGGCGTCACAGACAGGGACAGGGCCAGGGAGCTTATAGGAAAGACAGCTCTTCTGGAATTTAAGCTGGTAGAAGACAATCAAGATTTGTATTCCAAGGCTTTACAGGGTGAAATTCCAGAGGGTTATGAATTGAAAGATGTGGAAAAGGAAAAGATCTTGCTGAATAAAAATACCCTGCTTACAGGGGACACCCTTGTGAACGCAGAAGTAAAGTTTGACCAGTCCAGGTTTAATGAGCCTTATGTAGCAATTGAATTCAATGCCAAGGGCGCCAGCGTGTTTTCAGAAATAACAGGCGCAAATGTCGGAAAAAGGCTTGCAATTGTTCTCGACGAAAAAGTTCACTCAGCCCCAAGGATAAACGAAAGAATACCGTCCGGCAGGGCCAGCATAACAGGCAGGTTTACAGTTGAAGAAGCCGGAGACCTGGCTATAGTTTTACGCGCAGGGACTTTGCCGGCTCCGATTTATATAGAGGAGGAAAGGACTGTAGGCCCGCTTTTGGGCCGCGATTCCATAAATAGCGGCATACGCGCTTCTCTGATAGGCTTGATTTTAGTTTTTGTGTTTATGATAGCGTATTATTTATTCGCAGGAATGATTGCAAGTTTAGCAATGCTTCTAAACTTTGTAATAATCCTGGGAACACTGGGATGGATACACACTACTTTAACATTGCCCGGCATCGCAGGCATGATACTGACAGTTGGCATGGCAGTTGACGCGAACGTTCTTATATTTGAGCGCATGCGGGAAGAAATGGCAACCGGGAAAAATATGAGGAGCGTTATATCCTTTGGTTATGACAAAGCATACAGCGCGATATTTGACTCAAACATAACTACGCTGATCGCAGCAGCTCTTTTGTTCCAGTTTGGGACAGGGCCTATAAAAGGTTTTGGCGTTACGCTTACCATAGGTTTGATAGCCAGCATGTTCACAGGAATATTTGTGACGCGCATTATTTTCGAACTTCTTTCAAATAATAAGAATTTTACAAAGATAAACATGTTGAAATTATTCCCAAAGACAAATATTGATTTTATAGGCAAACGCTGGATTGCTTATACCGCGTCACTAATTATTCTGGCAATAGGCCTTGGCGCATATATTATGCGAGGCGAAAAGATGTACGGCATTGATTTTACAGGAGGCCAGATTCAGGAGTACTCTTTTTCAAGGCCTGTCAGCACGGAAGATGTAAGAAAGGTGATTGACGGTGTCGGTGTGAACGACGCAACAATACAGCAGTTTGCAAACAAAAACCAGGTGCTGGTGAAAACAGCGGCGGATGAGGCAGGTAAAATAGGGGAAGCGTTTAAAGCAGGCTTTAAAGATAACCCTTCAGAGTTTCTCCGCGTTGAAAAAGTCGGGCCTTCTGTTGGAAAGCATTTGAAAAAAAATGCATTTCTCGCGCTTATTTGGAGCCTTGCGGGCATATTGATTTACGTGGGCATTAGATTTAAAAATATGATATATGCTTCTGCCGGCGTAATAGCGCTTTTCCACGACGTTGCTGTAGGCATGGGCGCGCTGGCGCTGGCAGGCGGAGAAATGGATTTAAATATCATAGCGGCATTGCTTGCAATAGCAGGTTATTCTATAAATGATACTATTGTAATCTATGACAGGATCAGAGAGAATCTGAGACTATACCGTAAGGCATCTATGACAGAGATTGTGAATATGAGTGTTAATCAGACGCTTTCGAGGACAGTGTTAACAAGCTTTATGACGTTATTGGCGGTTGTATCAATCTTTCTATTTGGAGGCGAAGTCCTAAGGCCGTTTTCGTTCGTGCTTCTGGCAGGTATGATATCTGGAGTTTATTCAACAGTGTATATTGCATCTCCTCTGATCATATCCTGGCATGCAAAGCAACATAAGTAATTAATGCAGGTTTCATGAAAAGATGGGATATAAAACAACCTGATTTATCGCTCAGGAAATACCTTAGCGATAACCTTTTAATCTCCCCTGTAATTTCACAGCTGCTCATAAACCGTGGCATGCAGGATATAGATAAGATACGGGCATTTTTAAACAGCTCTATCTCCGAGCTCTATAATCCATTCCTGATGGAAGGCATGCATGAGGCAGTGTCCCGCATAAAAAGGGCCATGGATAAGAGAGAAAAGATTCTTATTCACGGCGATTATGATGTGGACGGGGTCACTGCGACAGCGCTTTTATTTTTTACGCTGCGGAATTTCGGCATAGAAGTGGTTTATTATATACCAGACAGGCTTATAGAAGGGTATGGCCTGGGTTCAAATGGCGTAGAAGAAGCTTTGAATATAAAAGCGGATCTTGTGATAACAGTTGATTGCGGGATCTCAAGCCATGAAGAGGTGGATGCTTTAAATAAACACGGAATAGATGTAATAATTACAGACCATCACGAGCCTCCCAGAGTTCTTCCTAAAGCTTATTCAATAATAAATCCTCTACAGAGAGGATGCGCATATCCTGACAAGCATCTTTCAGGCGTGAGTATCGCGTTTAAGCTGTGCGAAGCCCTGAGTTCAGAATTTCATGATAAGAATTTCTGGAGGCATTTAGACCTGGTTGCGCTCGGGACCATTGCTGACATTGCCCCTATAATCGGAGAGAACAGGATGCTTGTCAAAGAAGGCCTGAAGCTCCTTAAAAACAATGGGTCAAATAAAGGCATAAAGGCGCTTATTGAAGCAAGCGGCCTGAAGAAAGACAGGATGGGCGCTTTTGAAATAGGTTTTATTCTGGGCCCGAGGATAAATGCAGCAGGCAGGCTTGGCTCCGCAAGCATTGCAGTGGAGCTTTTATTGACAGATGATGATGAGAAGGCAAAAGATCTTGCGGGAAAACTAAACGAGGCAAATAAGGAAAGGCAGAGGATTGAGAAAAATACCCTGAAAGAAGCAATATCTAAAATAGAAAGAGATATAAATTTCAAAGACCACAGAGTAATAGTATTGCATAATGAAAACTGGCATACAGGCGTGATAGGTATTGTGGCTTCCAGGATATCAGACAGGTTTAACAGGCCGGCTATTCTTATTTCAACAAAAGACGGGATCGGCAGGGGGTCAGGCAGGTCTATTGAAAACTTTCATCTGTTTGAAGCGCTTACGAGCTGCGAGGAATTTTTAAGAGAATACGGAGGGCACCAGTATGCGTGCGGGCTCACTATACTTGAGGAGAAGCTGCCGGGTTTTATAAAGATGATGAATGAGCTGGCTCAAAATACCATGACAGCGGAAAATTTAATCCCGTCGCTTGTTATTGATATGGATATAAATCTAAGAGACATTGATCATAAGGCTGTAGAAGACATAGCGGGCCTTGAGCCTTTCGGAGAGGGAAATCCTGAGCCTGTGTTTTGTTCCCGGAGCCTGAGATTGGCGCAGCCTTTAAGGGTATTAAAAGGCGAGCACATCAAATTCCAGGTTACTGACGGAAACAAAACCTTTGAGGCAATAGGTTTTGGCATGGCCAAAGACAGCGATATCGAACTCGCCTTAAAGAAGAATTCTGAATTTGATATGGCTTATTCTGTTTCTTTGAACACCTGGCATGGGATCAGCACTATTCAGTTGAAGATAGAGGATGTTAAGCCTTCCGAACCTTGCCGGCCTTAAGGCAGGCCGTGCATATCTTTATTCTTTTTACAGTACCTTTTACAATAATCTTAGCAGTCTGCAAATTAGGCATAAACCTTCTTCGATTGACTCCTGTTATCTTTAACCCTACTCCGCCTTTAGCTTTTGCAAGGCCCCTGCGCGCAATAGTCCTTCCAGCAGCTGGTTTTTTACCGCATATTTCGCACACCTTTGACATAATAAATCTCCTTTATTTACGCAATGATTTAAGTTAAAATGATAACATAATGTTATCAGATATGCAAGGAAATTTTAGATGAACATATTATTTGAATAGATAGGTAACGCATATTTTAATAGCCAGCCCTGGCAGGCCAGGCCTGGAGAAAAGCCTCGTCGATTCGAGCGGGCACGGTGCCCTGTGCAGGCTGGGGCCATTCGGCACAGAGAGTGTTTCGCCGTGCGCTACGGTTTACGGCTCGTTTTTTATACTGAAGGTAGTCTTGACAGTATAAAAAACTTCGCCATAATCCCTTGCGCACTTATATTAAAAAGAATCTATTATGCCGAAACCTCTCAAATGTGCCTCAGACCCCAGCCTGCACAGGGCGAGCGACCCTTCGACAAGTGGTTCAAGGTGGTGAGCTTGCCGAACCATCTTTTCGAAGGCCTGCCAGGGATGGCGGAGCAATTAGTGTTACCTCTTGTTGAGAGTGTTACAATTTTAGATGAACAATAAAATAAAAAAAGCCTATAAATTGATGGAAAAATGCAGGGTTTGCCCCAGAAAATGTGGAGTGAACAGGCTGAAAGGCCAGATTGGATTTTGTAAAGCCGGATTATTGCCAATGGTTTCGAGTTTCCATGCTCATTTTGGAGAAGAACCGCCTATTTCAGGCAGAAATGGCTCAGGCACAATATTTTTTACGCATTGCAGCCTGAGGTGCGTATTCTGCCAGAATCATCCGATCAGCCAGTCAGGGCAGGGAAGGGAAATTAGCATTGAGGAACTGGCAGGCATGATGTTAGATCTACAGGACCAGAGATGTCATAATATAAATTTTGTCACACCTGCTCATTACATGCCCCAGATATTGGAGGCGGTTTTTTTAGCGGCCGAGAAAGGCTTAAAGCTGCCGTTAGTTTATAATTGCGGAGGATATGAATCATTAGAGGCGCTTGAGATTCTGGATGGGGTAATCGATATCTATATGCCTGATATGAAATATTCTGATAATATGTCAGCTAAAAAATATTCAAATGCCCCGGATTATTTTGAGATTAATAAAATCGCAGTAAGAGAAATGCACAGGCAGGCAGGTGATTTAAAAATAGAGAGAGGCATTGCTAGGAAAGGGATTTTAATAAGGCATCTTGTATTGCCTGAGAATTTAGCAGGCAGCCAGAAGATATTTGAATTTATCGCTAATGAATTATCGCCAGACACATATGTTAATATAATGGCGCAGTATTATCCATGCCACGTAGGGAACGGTTTAAAACCGTTCCCTACAGAAATAGACCGTAGAATCACAACCGGGGAATATATGGAAGCAATCAGATTAGCCAGAGACGCAGGCCTTAAAAACGGCTTTAGGCAGGTAATGAGCACAATAAAACGCAGGCGCATACCTGAATGGACTGATAATTTAAAGGAATTATAGATATGCAATATGTTAAAAATATTTATATAACAGTATCGCTTTTGATTGCAATATTCTTTTTGCAGCACTTACTATATGCCAATAAAGATTCTCTTGGGAAAGATTGTCTGAGAGCCCCTCTTTTATTCACAGAGAAAAAAGAGGGGTTGAAAGTCATATTTTTAGACATAGATGGTGTTTTGAACTCTTATAATTATATGGATGTTTTGTATCTAAAAGGAGAAAGATCTACGGCAGAGGAGAAATCTACACCTGCATTGGATCCTCAAGCTGTGGAAAATTTGAGAATAATCGTAGAAAGAACTGGCGCAAAAATAGTTGTTACGTCAAATTGGCGTAATAAAGGTCTTCAATGGATTCAAGAATTATGGAAACAAAATAGGTTGCCAGGTAATGTTATTGACATCACTCCACAAAGGCGCAACAGAGTGTTTGAGATACGAAGATGGCTCAAGAGTAAGCATGTCGAGAATTATGTTGTTTTAGATGACGACTTTACTGATATTGAAGTGCGCATGATTGGAGTTGCGCATTTTGTAGACATACACCCAAAATATGGCCTCAGAGAAGATGATGTCAGGAATGCTGCTAAACTGCTAAATAGTAAAGATTCAGCAGTTCCAGAATTAAATAGCAGGGCAAGTTTAAGGAGTATTTAAATCAGAATTTATTTTAATCTGGTTAGATTTGAGTATAACCGCGCAAGGGATCTTTGGCCGCTTGCGCGGTTTTTATTTTTTATATTTTTTTGAAAGAAAATCGCCTCCAAATGTGTCTTATATGTAGGGGGCAAGCATGCCTGCCCCCTACGGGAGGCAAGATGAATAATAGGAGATCAAATCGTTTACCAAGATATGATTATTCGCAGGATGGTTATTATTTTGTAACCGTATGCACAAAGGACAAATATGAATGGTTTGGCAGGGTAAAAAATGATGTAATGGTATTAAATGAATATGGTAAAATTGTTTCAAAATACTGGCACGATTTGCCGAATCATTATAGGAATGTTAAATTGGATGAATCTATTATAATGCCGAATCATATACATGGGATTATTGCAATATCCGATGCCGTAGGGACAGAACAATGTTCTGTCCCTACAAAACGTGTTTCGTTGTCGCAAATTGTAAAATCATTTAAGAATGTAACCACGAAACGGATACGTTCCGAATTAGGTGATATTCGTTTTTTATGGCAGAGATCATTTTATGACCATGTTATTCGAGGCGAAAAGGAATTAATGGAAATAAGAGAATATGTTTTGAATAACCCTAAAAAATGGGATATGGATATTGAAAATGTAGGGCACAGGCATGCCTGTGCCCTACGATAGGTTTTTTGTTCTCAAAATAGTATATATCTGCTATATTAATACTATATGAAAGATTTAAAAGTTTCAGCAAGGTTTGTTAAGGGCGTTGGGCCGTCGAGGTTAAACATACTGAACCGACTGGGCATTGAAACTATCCAGGACCTTCTTTATTGTTTTCCAAGGCGGCACGAGGACAGAAGCAGGATAAAAAAAGTCGAAGAAATAAGGCCGTGGAATTTTGAGACAATAAAGGTGAAGGTGCTTACTTTTGGCGAGAGGGTATCAAAAAAAGGAATGAATATATTTCAGGTAGCTGTGGGAGATTCCACGGGCGTTATTCATGCAACATGGTTTAATCAGCCGTACATGAAAGATAAATTCAAGATAGGCCAGGAATTGGTTTTATACGGCAAAGTGGAGAGATATATTTATCTGCAGATAAATAATCCCGAATACGAGATTCTTACAGGCACTAAAGAAGATTTTGTTCATATCGGGAGGATTGTGCCAATATACCCGCTTACTGAAAACCTGAATCAGCGCTGGTTCAGGAATATCATGAAATTTACAGTTGATAATTATGTGGATGAAATAGTAGATATATTGCCTTTTGAGATGCGCAAGAGAAATAATCTCATGATACTTAAAGAGGCTGTAAGGAATATTCATTTTCCGAGCAGTGATATCGTATTGAAAAATGCAAAAGAAAGGATTATATTCGACGAATTTTTAATATTACTGACAGGTATTGCCCTGAAAAGGACGAGCATCAAAATAGACCTGACCGGTTATAGCCATAAACTGGAAGGAGACCTGATACAGAAATTTAAAAAAAGCCTGGCGTTTCAATTGACAAAAAGCCAGTTAAAAGTAATAAGCGAAATAGAAGAAGATATGAAAAGCCAGAAGCCAATGAATAGATTGCTGCAGGGAGATGTAGGGAGCGGAAAGACAATAGTCGCATTGTACGGCCTTATGCTGACTGTCCAGAATGGATATCAGGGCGCTCTTATGGCGCCTACAGAGATTCTGGCAGAACAGCATTATAGAAATATAAATGAAATGGTCAAAAGCCTCGGGGTCAAGGTTTTATTATTGTCAGGCGATTTAAAAGAAGAAGAGCGCAGCCGCAGGCGCCACATGATAGAGATAGGCGAAGCAGATATTGTTATAGGCACCCATGCGCTTATTCAGGAAGGGGTTAATTTTAAAAAATTAGGCCTTGCAGTTATAGATGAACAGCATAAATTCGGGGTTATGCAAAGGGCTTTATTAAAAGCTAAATCTGAAAATCCTGATATACTTGTTATGACTGCTACGCCGATTCCCAGGACTCTGGCATTGACTGTTTACGGAGATATGGATGTTTCAATAATAGACGAGCTGCCGCCTGGGAGGGGCGAAACCAAGACTTTGTATTTTGAAGAAAAAAACAGGGAAAAGGCATACAAATTAGCAGAAGGCGAGATAAAAATAGGCAGACAGGCTTACATAGTTTATCCGATAATAGATGAATCAGAGAAATCAGATCTGAGGGCAGCTATTAAGATGCACAAGGATTTAAGCGTCAGCTTTCCTGATTTAAAAATAGGGCTTTTGCATGGAAGGATGAAGTCAAAAGAAAAAGAAGATATCATGCACGATTTTAAAGATCGTAAAATAGACATGCTGGTTTCAACAATAGTAGTAGAAGTAGGGGTAGACGTATCTAACGCCTCTGTTATGATTGTAGAGCATGCTGAGAGGTTTGGCTTGAGCCAGCTTCATCAGTTAAGAGGGAGGATCGGTAGAGGAAAACATCTGTCGTATTGTATTCTGGTCAGCGAGCCAAAGAGCGATGATGCAAAGCACAGAATAAGCGCCATGCTTAAGACACAGGATGGTTTTAAGATAGCAGAGGAAGATCTTGAAATAAGAGGGCCTGGAGAATTTTTTGGCACAAAGCAGCACGGTTTGCCTGAATTAAAGATAGCCAATATAATAAGGGATAAGGAAATACTCGAGATAGCAAAGACAGAGGCGTTTGATTTGATCAGAAGAGACAGATTTCTAAGATTGCCTGAAAACAGATTAATCCGGGATAATCTGTTGTCGAAATTCAGCAAAGAAGACCTGGCCCTGGCGTCAGTTGGATAAAACCGAAATTCCGATCGGCGATCGGAATTTCGGTAAATTAATATGAAAATCATAGCGGGTAAGTTTAAAGGCAGGATTATAGAAATGCCAGACAGCATAAGGCCGACTTCTGACAAGGTCAGGGAGGCCTTGTTTGAAATACTTAAAGCCAGAATAGAGGGGGCCCAGTTTCTGGACCTTTATTGCGGAAGCGGGGCAATAGGAATCGAGGCATTATCGCGCGGCGCAAAAAAGATTACATTTGTGGATAATGACCATGGCTGTATTTCAATCTTAAAGAAGAACCTGGCAAGGCTTGGGCTGTCAAGCGGTCTATATGATATATATAATAAAGATTGTATAGATATTTTCCGTAGGGGCGGGTTTGAAACCCGCCCCTACGATATTGTATTTCTTGACCCGCCTTATTATAAGGAACTGGCTAAAAATACCTTGATAGAGCTGTCTGATTGTGATATACTAACCCCCAATGCTCTGGTAATAGCAGAGGTGTTTAAAAAGGACAACCTGCCTGAAGAAGTCGGTATTTTCAAAAAAGTCCGCACTTCTAAATACGGCGATACAATTCTGGAGTTTTTTAAAAAATGACCCATTCGACTCGCTGTGCTCGCTCAGGGTCATCCTGAGCAAGCGACGAATGGAATAAGGAGCGCGTCGAAGGATGAGAAGAATAGCCATATACCCCGGGAGTTTTGATCCTGTCACATACGGCCATCTGGACATAATAAAGAGGGCGGTTAAGATATTTGACAAAGTTATTGTGGCAGTGGCGCACAATAGCGAAAAAGAGCCTCTCTTCAGCGTTCCTGAAAGGGTTGAGCTGCTAAAAAAAGCTACCAAAGGCATTAAAGGCATAGAGGTAGATGATTTCCATGGCCTTGTGGTTGATTATGTCAGGAGAAAAAACGCAAGGGTTGTTGTAAGAGGCCTCAGGATGATCTCGGATTTTGAATACGAATTTCAGATGGCGCTTACCAACAGAAAGCTTACAGATGATGTTGAAACAATATTCATGATGCCGTCAGAGGCTTATTCGTATCTGTCCTCGAAATTAATCAAGGAAGCTGCAAGCCTTGGCGCAAATTTAAAAGGTTTTGTGCCTGGTTTCGTTGAAAAGGCAATTAAATCAAAATTGAAGTAGGGGAGGGTTTGAAACCCTCCCCTACATTTGCCGGGAGAAGATTTATGGAATTCCTGGAAAAGATATACGAACGCAGCCGGAAGACAAAGAAAAAAATACTTTTATCAGAGGCATCTGATGACAGGGTTATAAGGGCTATAAGCGATATTTTAAAAATGAATATTTGCGCGCCTGTTCTTATAGGAGATCCAGAGGAAGCAAATAGAATAGCAAACAAACAAGGTTTGGATCTAGAAGGCCTTGAGATAATAGACAATAAAAAATTAAAAGACCTTGATAAGTATATAGCGCTTTATTGCGAAAAGCGCAAACATAAAAAAGTAAGCGCTGATGACGCCCTGAAGATAATAACAAGGAATCCTGTTTTTTATGCCGCGCTCATGGTTGCTTCCGGAGACGCAGATGGTTCTGTGGCAGGCGCGTCAACTACTACGCGCGATGTTGCAAAGGCAGCTATCTATTGCATAGGCCCTGCAGAGAATATCAAAACAGTTTCAAGTTCAACTGTCCTTATTCTAAGCGATAAGACGCTCGGATCCAGCGGTGTTTTTATATACGCTGATGCGGGTGTCGTGCCTGACCCTACTGCTGAACAGTTGGCAGATATTGCAATATCCAGCGGCCGTATGGCAAAGATACTGCTTGATGACCAGCCAAAGATTGCGATGCTGAGTTATTCAACAAAAGGAAGCGGCGGGGCTGATAAGAGCATACTAAAGGTTCAGGAAGCTACAAGGATTGTAATGCAGAGGGAGCCGGGATTGCTTATAGACGGAGAAATACAGGTAGATTGCGCTGTAGCGCCTGAAGTGGCTCAGAGAAAAGATCCGAATTCCAGGATCAAAGGCAGGGCCAATATTTTTATATTTCCCAATCTGGACGCAGGCAATATTTCTTATAAATTGACGCAGCGGCTTGCGAATGGTCGCGCTATAGGGCCGCTCTTCCAGGGCCTTCGTAAACCAGCTAGCGACCTGTCGCGCGGTTGCAATTCCCAGGATATTGTAGACGCAGTTGCAATAACAGCTGTAAGGGCGCAGGGAGGGTTGTTAGTTTAAAGGCCTATGATAATTCTTGTTCTGAATAGCGGAAGTTCTTCGATAAAGTATAAGCTTTTTGATATATCAAAGGATCCAGAGAAGCTGCTGAATAAAGGTCTTGTGGAACGGATAGGCTTGAAAATACCAAGCCACAAGCAAGCGCTGGAGGATATATTAAATAAGGTTGGCTCTAAAATAGATGCTGTGGGTCACAGGGTTGTGCATGGAGGAGACAGGTTCAGCAAGTCTGTTTTAATAGACGACGATGTCATAAGGGCGATAGAGGATTTCACAGAATTGGCGCCGCTTCATAATCCGCCCAGTCTTTTAACAATAAGTGAATCAAGAAAAATAATTTCAGGCATTCCTCATGTAGCTGTATTTGATACAGCTTTTTATTACGATATGCCGGAATGCGCTTATTTTTACGCGATTCCTTACAGGTTTTACGAAAAATATAAAATACGCAAATACGGTTTTCACGGAACAAGCCACAGGTATGTGTCTGAGCAGGCAAGCGGTATTTTAAAAAAGCCGCTGAATAAACTCAAGCTTATTACCTGTCATCTTGGCAACGGATGCAGCATAACTGCTGTAAAAAACGGAAAGGCGATTGATACAAGTATGGGATTTACGCCCCTGGAAGGGCTTGTTATGGGCACGCGTTCAGGCGACCTGGATCCTGCAATTATCCCTTATATAATGGAGAAGGAAAATATAGACGTGAACGCAGTCATGGAAACGCTTAATAAAAAAAGCGGGCTTCTGGGCGTTTCTGAATTAAGCAATGATATGCGCGAATTAATGAAAGAAAAAGGCAAAAATAAAAAAGTAAAGCTTGCGCTGGATATTTTTATATACAGGATTAAAAAATATATAGGGGCATATACAGGCGTTATGTCAGGATGCGACGCAGTTATTTTTACAGGCGGGATAGGAGAGAATAATCCGGATATTGTTAAGGAGATATGTAAAGGCGTCATTTCTAAGGATACGAAGACGCTGATGATACCCACGGATGAAGAGCTTATGATAGCCTGCGATACCTATCGCATAACCGTTAATTCACAAAAGAAGTAATACTTGTTTTGTGAATTAGCATGGAATTTATGAAGATATACGTTGATAAGATACCGGAAGGCGGACTTGAATTAAGCGAAAAGATTGAGCCAGGTTCGCTTTTGCTGGAAGATCAGACTGTTATAAGCTTTCTTAAGCCTATAGATGTGAAGGCGGATGTTACAAAGACAAGCGGGGAAATATTTGTGGATATCTCAGTGGAATCGCCTGTGGAGTATACATGCGTGAAATGCCTTAGCAAATTCGACGGCATTTTCAGGAAAAAATTCAATATAGTAAAGGAGGTCAGGCCTGCTGAGGTTGTGGAACTGGATGATGAGATAAGGCAGGAGATAATACTTGATTATCCGATAAAGGTTATCTGTAAGCCTGAATGCAAGGGTCTGTGTCCGAATTGCGGGCAGAACCTTAATACAGGAGAATGTGATTGCAATAAAGAAGGTTAAACCCATGTAAGCAAAAAGGAGAAAAACAATGGCTTTACCAAAACGAAGACATTCAAGTTCAAGGCAGGGGAAAAGAAGAGGCGCTCAAAAAATACACTTAAACAGTATTTCAGTGTGCCCTAACTGTAAATCGCCGAAACTGCCGCACCGCGTCTGCAGCGTCTGCGGGTTTTATAAGGGTAAACAGGTGATGCAGATAAAAGAAAAGAAAAAAGAGGAGAAGAAGTAGTTAAAGGCAAAGGCCGAGAATAGGCAGGTTTTAACCTGCCTGCATATGAAGGCCTTTGCGACAAAATAGCAGGGTACACTTTAGTGTGCCAAAATAATAATTATAGGATTGTGCATATGATTAAAATCGCATTAGATGCCATGGGTTCAGACAATGCCCCTTTTTCAGACGTGGGAGGAGCTGTTTTAGCAGCCCGTGAATTTGATTATGAGATTATATTGGTAGGGGATGAGGCCCTGATCAAAAAAGAACTTCAGAAATATAAACCTGTTCCGTCTAACATATCCATACATCATGCGTCTGAAGTAATAGGGATGCATGAACAGCCTGTTTTAAGCGTCAGAAAGAAGAAAGACTCTTCTATAGTTGCGCTTTGCAACCTTGCAAAGGAAAAAAAGGCAGACGCCATGGTCAGCGCTGGAAACACCGGAGCCATGGTATGCGCAGCTACTCTTAAATGCAGGCTTCTACAGGGTATAGAAAGGGCAGGCATAGGCATTGTAATGCCCACTCTTAAGGGCCCTATGGTAATGATAGACGGAGGAGCAAACAT
>CAKKRB010000279.1 GCA_919902485.1 Omnitrophica bacterium GWA2_41_15
GTTAAGCTCATATGCCCTTTCAGACTGGGATATTGTCTTGACAGGGAAATACCATATGCTTTCAGCCTTTTTTGAAAAAATAAAATCTACGCTCATGTCTCCACCTGAATCCTTTATAGAAAACAGACTCGAGCCTGACACAGCTCCTGTGTCGTTAATACCGGCTATACGAGATTCTGAAAAATAACTATACCTGTCTGAATTAAGAGATGGCATTGTAAGGTTAAACTCTACGCCGAATATTGTATCAATAGCTTGTTTGCTCAGATTTTTTAAAGTATAAGAACAAACAATTCCACCTACGGGGTGGAACAAAGTTCCACCCCGTAGGTGGTAAGGTTTAATTTCTTTAGTAACTACAACAGCCATGCCGCCTACCCTGCCTTCTCTTTCAAGAATAACCTTATCCTTGGTTTTTTTACCTTTATAAACAGCATTTATAAAATCGCCCAGCTCTTTATATTTACAATCTATAAAATCCTGAAACGAAACACTGCTGTCAATAAAATGGTCTACAAGGCAGCCCCTTATATGCTTATCATAGACAAATTTACCTTTTAATCCAGGATCAATAGTCTTTGCATCTTTGTGAATAGTGCATATAGCGTCTGGGGTGCTGGACTGGCCCATCTTTGCCAGGATCTTTTTGTGATATTCTTCTTCATGCCTTGCAATTGAATTTACAAGGTTCGTGGAAATCTTTTTATTGTCTAACTCCCTGATTATCCCGCCTGAGCCAGGATCTATACATACAGAAACTTCTTTATTCTCAATTATAAATGCCTTTTTGCTGTTTTCGTAGAAATCTGTTTCTCTTATTTCAATCCAATCTTTTTTACCTTTGCGTAAGGCTTCATCCGCAATTTTTTCAGCATTTATCAAATGCTTGTAAATAGCTTTTCTAAGATGATAAAGATACAGCCCTCCGAATACGCCGTGCCAGTAAGCGCAATTGCACTGGCCCATATATAACTCACGTAAGGCTCGCTTACCTGGCTCAATGCTTCCCTCGGCTTTGCTCGGGACAGGCAAGGCTCTAGGTTCCAGGGAATTTACTTTTTTGCTTACATAATGCATTTTTCGAACCATCTGATTCGTTTCCGGGTATTTCTTAAGAAAATTCATCCAGGATCCATGCGACCATTCCATCATTTCCTGATACGATGCCTCTGGGATCTTTATCTTTTTAACAGGCGCATTTGATTTAAGGTAATCCGAGAGCTTAATTGTTTCCACCCAGTCTTTATTCTTCATGAGTTCGTCAAAAAATTTTCCCAGCCAGTTTTGTTTATAGACCCAGTCATGAGTAAAAGGCCACTCTCCGAATTTTTCAGCGTCATCTCCATATGTAAATAGGGGACGGTCGCGACCGTCCCCTATTTGTTTAAAATAATTTATTATCTCTGCAGGCATCTTAAAGGGTATCATGTAGCGAAGCTTTTTACTGGAAGGGAATATTGATATCTCCTTTGCTTTTTCGCCTGTTGTAAAATATCCGAAGAGCTCATCTTCTTTAAGGCCTGCCTTTATAAAATGTTCATCGTCTAAGATGGAATATTTCATGCCAGCCCTGTTAAAATCCCTGCTTAGTTCCGGCACCCATACCCTCTCAGGCGTCCATATGCCATCTGGCTTCTGGCCAAATCTTTTTTTAACATAATTAGACATCATCTTTATCTGGCCAAGCCTATCCTCTTCTGGGATGCTTACAAAAATAGGCTCATAATATCCGCCGCCTACTATCTCCACCTGGCCTCTTACAACCATTACCTTAACCCTGTCTATGTAATCAGGATGAACTCTCTCAAAATAATCCAGAAGGCATCCTGAAAAGTGCAAAGACATCTTTATTCCGGGGTATTTTTCAAAAACATCCAGGAAGGGTTTGTAGCAATTCTGATAGGCCCTTTCTATAATATCATCGAAATTGCCAACAGGCTGGTGAAAATGCAGACATATCCCAAAATATATTTTATTCATTATATAATCACCCCCACCGCGTGATTTATTTATAGGTTTTTGTAGAGCTTCAGGTATTGCTCTGCTGAAGATTCCCAGGAATAATCGCAAGCGAGACAATTTTTAACAAGCGCGTCCCAGAGTTTTTTATTCTTAAATATAGCCACAGCGTCTTTAATAGCTCCTAGAAACGCCTCATTGGTAGCGTCTTTAAATTTAAAGCCGTTGCCTTTTTTAGTGGAAGGGTTGAAATTCTGAATTGTATCATCCAGGCCGCCTACTGCCCTTACCACAGGAACTGTGCCGTATTTAAGGCTGTACATCTGGTTCAATCCGCATGGTTCATACCTGGACGGCATTAAAAACATATCAGCGCCTGCTTCTATCTTGTGAGACAGGGCATTGTCAAATTTTATACTCACGCCTACTTTGCCTTTATGCTTTTTGGCCAGATCCTGGAATATATTATTGTATTTTTCGTCTCCGAACCCGAGTATGACAAAATCAGACTCCTTCAAAATATCTTTCATGATATTCACAACCAGGTCTATACCCTTTTGCTCGGCGAGCCTTGTTATCATCGCTACCATAGGCCTCTTGGCGTTGTATTTTATTCCAAATACATCTGCCAGGTCTTTTTTGCAAGCTGCCTTGCCGCTCGTATCTTTTTCATCAAATTTCTCAGCTATAAATTTATCATTTGCCGGGCTCCACACAGAATAATCAACCCCGTTTATTATTCCATAGAGCATTTTTTCTTTTGCCCTTAAAAGTCCGTCCAGACCGCACCCGAATTCAGGGCTCAGTATCTCCCTCGAGTAACCCTTGCTCACAGTGCTTATGGCGTCTGAGAATATCATCCCGGCCTTCATGAAATTAGCCTTGCCCCAGAACTCAATGCCGTCAGCTGTATACAGATCCCACGGCACATCAATATAAGGCAATACCTCTCCGGGAAAAAGCCCCTGATACGCCATATTGTGTATTGTAAAAAGTATTTTTGTTTTGCTGAACAAAGGATCTGATTTGTGATGCGTCCTTATATACAAAGGCACCAACCCTGACTGCCAGTCATTGCAGTGCAGGACATCCTGCTTTCCTATATATTGAATGGATGCGATTATAGCCTTTGCGTAAAAAGCAAACCTGAACGCGTTGTCCTGATAATCGCTCTGAGGGGTGCCGTATAAAAATTCCCTGTCATAATATTCGTTTTTCTCTATAAAATACACATCCACGCCATTCTGTTTCAGAATAAGGAGATTAAAAAATTCTTCTCTGTTATATATCCTTAAGGATATATTCTTCTTAAACATCACTGGCTTGAACCCATTTTTCTTCACCAGCTGGTAATAGGGCAGAATAGCGCTGGACTTGTGGCCTTTTTTAGCAATTGCCTCTGGCAAAGCACCCACTACATCTGCCAGTCCGCCGGTTTTCGCGAACGGAAAAACTTCTGGAGAAATAAGCAAAATATTCATATTATCCTTTCATTGTAGTATCTCGTCTCTGATCTTACTCGCAATATACCTTGTCACAATCACTTTTCTGTAACATTTTTTCTTTTCAGAGTCCCTGCAGCCTGAACTAGCCACTGAAAGATATGCATTAAATATCGCCTCTTCCTGCAAAACAAGGCCCTTATTTATCATATTCTCGCTCCGCATCCTGCCTTTATTCGCCCACCAGAACTGACAGCTGTGCAAAGCCATATCCAGCGTAGCCCTGGCTGCGTTAAAAAAAGAAATAGACCTGTCATTATCTTTCTTATCCTCTGCGTCTTGAAATATCTCTAAACACAGGCTCATGTGTTCCCATTGCAGCCTGTGGACATTATTATGAGGCGTGTTCCACAATGGATAAAAATTCCCAGCCATGATTTCTTCGTTGGTTGTGCTCCATGAAGAAGGCCTGGGAGGCTTTGTTTTTACTGCTGGAAATATCTTTAAGAGGTCGCTGATATTAACAGCTTTTACCTCATCTGAATCCTCTATGATTTCGTAAACAGCTCCGAGAAATATGTTTCCCCAATCACGTATATGATGGCCGAACGTCTCTGCATCCATTGCTGTAATAATATATACATCTTCATTATCCTTGGCCAGACCTTTAATGTTAGCGACAAACCCATTCGCGTCCAGATTTTTGAAACTTATCATGTTGCTTACTATATCATCCCTGAAAAAAGCCTTCATTATACCTGAAGAGAGCTTAAAACTTGATATATAATCAAGCGGCCATTTTGACTGGCATGCAATGCCGCTCACTATAACCCATTCATAACCCATATCTCTTACAATGGAAGCTGTTTCATCCGAATAGCACATCTCAGGCAGGAAAAATCCCTTTGGCTTGTACGCATCTTTGAAGAAATTAAGATTTGTTTCTTTGTTTAATCCTATCTGTCTTCTGGTTTCTTTTTCGGGTATTAAAGGCAGTATTGCGTGGAATTTTGCTGATTCAACAAACTCAACCTGGCTGTTATTGCCAAGCTCTCTTAGGCCTTTTACAATATCCTGGTGGCCATGCTCGTCCAGCATCTGGGTAAGCACCCCGCACATATTTACAGTGAACCTGGATTCAGGATGCTCCTTAAAGACTTCTACTAACGGCCTGTAAGATTCATCGCATATCCTTGACAGTACGTCATGGGATTGAGTCGGTGGCTGGTAAAAATGCAATAGCGGCGCCCAGTATATCATTTTACTCCAAGGTCTTCCTTCACTAATCTTTCAGCATTAAGCCAGTCTTCCAGGTCATTGCCCTGCTTACAGCCTCTTTTTTCATATAGTTCATATGCCTTTTGCTGGACTAACTGCATAAATTCTTCGCGGCTGACGCGCTCTTCATTATTATTCAGCGCCAATACCTTCTTCAGTTTCTTAAGCATCTCTCCTCCTTTGTGTCTTATAGAATATATCAGATAATAAAATCCTTGTCAATATCCGTAGGGGAGGGTTTCAAACCCTCCCCTACGATTTATTTATTATTTCCATTCCCCTGCGGCAGATTTCTTTGGCGTAATCAGTCCAGAGCCCTGAGCCCCAGTAACGGAAACAGCTTGTCTGAGATAATAATAAATAAAAGAGGGCTTTTTTGTAGGGAACGGTTTCAAACCGTTCCCTACCATCAAATTTCTTGTGGAAAGCTATGCTGAGTTCAATTATCGGATCCATCACATGTTCATAGCCTTTGACCCAGTCTTTGTCATTTGTCCAGGAAGCCCTTTCTAAGCTAAAGCCTGGGTATTTTTTCTTTGCGTTTTCAATAGCCCTGTCACTAGCCCCAGGAGAAAATTCTTTTACAAATTCCCATATCTTGCTCTGCGACACAGGCTGGACAGGCATAAACGAATCTTCCTTTAAGCCTGCGGCCTTTATGAACTCAAGGTATTCTGTAGCATTCATGCCAACCACGCCATCTCTCGCTATTTCCTGAAACACAATCTTATACATAGGCGGAAATTCATTCATCATGACCCCGCCGTTTTCTCCATCGCCTATCTGGGCCACAAAAGGCGGCAGGTCCAGGCCGCAGTATTTTTCATGGTTAAGGCCTTTAGCCTCATAATAAGGCTGCATCTGGCCTATAAGCTTATTGTCAGAACCCTGGGTTTTTATAATAACTGTTATTTCAACTTTTTCGCCCAGAGAATTCTTTGCAACCAGTTTATGGGGAAAATGCGGCCTCCTTATGGGGCTGGCATCCAGGTTTTCTATTGTATGTTCCTGGACCATGAGCCACCTATATCCGCATTCCTTAAGCGCTTTCACGTATTCAAAACAAACATCAGGATGTATGGCTAGATGCATTTCAGGCGCTGAAAATCCTTTTACCCTTTCAAGCGCTTTTACTCCGAATATGCCTGCAAAATCCTCCTGCCACGCCTTTATGTGAAGCCTTATATCAGGCACAGGAGTAGAGCTCACCACTGAATGCGACCACATGGTGCCCAGCCATTCAACGTATCCCCAGTATTTCTTATCGCTGGTTATAAGTTTCAGATTATCAAGGACTCTTTCTTCGCCCATATCTTTAAGGCCCCACAGAAGATTGCCTGAATAATCCAGCATAATCCTTGGATCTTTCCCAGCGTCAGCAAATTCCCTTACAATATCAGACATCCTGGAATAACAATCTAAAAACACAGAGGCATTATGATTATCTCCTGTATTTTGATGCTCCATCATGTATTGGAGGTTTGAAATGAGCCTTGCTGTCCTGAGGTCATCTCCGCCTGCGGGAATAATAGGCTGGTGCATATGAAGCGCTATGCCAAAGCTCGACTGGATATTTTTCATATTGCCGCCTGGTATGTTTTATTATAATATTTAGCGCAATCCATGTCAGAAAATATATTGTCCCTTGACTCAACCTCTTTAAGCCAGTCTTTATCTATAGAGCCATTGAGCAGATCCCTGTAAATATGAGTAAACCTGTTTATGTGAAGTTTCACACTTTTCTGGGCATATTCTACCATTGTACCTGTCTTCATTATGAACGGCCAGTCGCTCGCCTGGGCTAAAAGAAGTTCTCTTGCAGCCTGATTTAACGCACGTTTAACTGAATTATCTTTACTGTCTGCAAATTTTTCAGCCAGCTCTTTCATTCTCTCGCCTGCTACATGCAGATGCCTGTAAATCCAGTCATTAGAGCCTTCAAGCCATGCCTCATTATATCCTTTATAGCCCCAGGTTGATGTAGACGGGACTGACATCTGATTAGCAGGATATTCCCTTAAGTAATCTGAAGGGGTCGCAAGCTTTACTGTTTTCTGGTCGTATGCTATTTTGCGTATCAAAAAATCAATCCACATCGGGCCTTCAAACCACCAGTGGC
>CAKKRB010000280.1 GCA_919902485.1 Omnitrophica bacterium GWA2_41_15
TAATTAGTATTGGACGGGGCTTCGTACCCGTTAAAAAACATCCATATCTTCCTCAGGTATAATGACGTATAAGCCCCTGGGTTATTTTTTAACTCATTTAAAAAAACCGCTGCTGTTTTATTTATGTTTCCCCCAGCTTTATCATTAAGATAATTATATTCACCTGACCAGTCCACGTCTACGCCTGATGAAGCAGGATTGTTGCCCACCCAGAAGGCCTTGACCTCTTTTGAAATACCTATATATTTACAATCTGAAACAACATAGTTTCTTACCACTACAGGAAGAATAGCTATAAAAAAACCTGCGGTAAATATAAACGCGTGTCTAAAAGCCGTTTTAAAAGGTTTCTTTATTAAAAACATATAAAACAGAATAAACGACAGGAGCATGTTACGCCTTGTCAGCATAAGAAAACCCAGCATGGCCCCTGGTAAAAACCATGGCCATGGCCTGTTTTCATCTTCTGCTTTCAGGATAAAATACAATACGAATACTGTCAAAGAGGTTATAAGGCTTTCTCTTAAAATAAGGGCATCATAGTAAATGGATAGTGAATAAAAAGCAAAAATAAATCCAGCTATATATCCGGTCATCCTGTTAAAAATAGTTGCTGCTATTTTGTATAAGCACAAGGCCCCCAGCGAAGACAGCAAGGCCTGTATTACATATACGGGTATATGATTGTAACCGAATATTTTATATATAACAGCCAGAAAATACGGATAAAGCGGCTCCTTGCCGAAAACCTCCGAGCCTATCCAGCTTCCTGATAGAATTTTTATTGCGCTGGTATTATAGGTATATTGGTCAAAGGCGCCTGATTTGACAAGGTATTCTGTGAGGGGGAACTGAAGGATCTGGAATATATACAGGATCCGCGCCGCCAGGGCTGCTATAAAAATGAAGAATGTGATACTGCCTGCATTATTTTTAAAATCCATATTCATATGCCAGGCATGCTAATATATATACCCCGGCTGTATCTGACTTCAGGATCAATTTTCCAAGAGAGGCGATCTCAAACCCATACCCTGTTGCCATAGAAATTTCTTTTGGGCTGAAATCCCCTTCCGGGCCTACAAAAATAGATACAGAGTCCGGATTAACGCCTTTCATTAATGACTTCAACGGCTTTGCGTCTTTATCTATTGCCGCAAAAATTACCAGGCCGCTGTCTTTAGCTTTTAATAAAGCCTCTTTGAAATTAACTATATCTGAAACTAAGGGCAGCTTAACCCTGCCGCATTGTTTAGAGCTGGCCATGACAATCTTAGACCATCTTTCCTTTTTTTTCCAGGCCTTGTCCTTTATATCAGGAACTGTCCTTTCTGTTACAATGGGAACAATAACGTCTGCCCCTAATTCCACAGCCTTTTCAATTATAAAATCCATTTTATTCTTCTTTGGTATTGCCTGGTAAAGCGTTATTGTAGGGGAGGGTTTAAAACCCTCCCCTACAACTGATTTTATATCCAGGATCTTTATAATTATTGAATCTTTATTTACCTCCTCAATACAGCCGGAAAATTCCTTGCTTTTACCGTCAAAGATATCCACTGCTGCACCCCTGTCAAGCCTCATGACATCCCGTATATGATGTATCTCTGATCTGTCTTTTATTTCTATTATATTTTTGTCCGGGAATATACATTCTGGAGAAACGTAAAAGCGCATAGGTTAAGTACCTCTTATCGCCCTGCACCAGTCGCTAAGATATATATTTATGTTATATATTTCGCTCCGGTGCAGGGCATGAACCACTTATACATGGGGCCTGCCATGAACCCTCGCCAAGACTATATTTTCTACTCATTCTTAGCGAGTGGTTCATGGTGGACCTGAGCGGGATCGAACCGCTGACCTCCTCGTTGCGAACGAGGCGCTCTTCCAGCTGAGCTACAGGCCCGAATTTGTGAAGTAAATCTAATTATACCAGTTTTTGGCTTATATTGGAAATAGTTTTAGACTATTAATTGTATTATTTGAACAGATAGGTTACATTTTAATTATATTAGCTCTGCCTAGCCCAGCGAGTTGAAAGGCCTTTTTGACGCGAGCGGGCACGGTGTCCCGCAGCCTGGCAGGCCTACGAAAAGACGTCCTTCGGCTTCGCTCGGGACTTGTGCAGCCCTGAGCCCTTCGACTTTGCTCAGGATGGTTCAAGGTGGTGAGCCTGTCGAACCACTTGTCGAAGGACGCTTGGACGCCCCAGCGAGGCGCCCTTCGCTCGGGCGCCGATTCTCGCTCGCCCTGCCACAGATGCCGTTAATTCACAAAACGAGTATGACTTGTTTTGTGAATTAACGCGGCAGGGCACCATGCCCGCTCGAATCGGCGACGCTTTTCTTTAGGCCTGCCAGGCTGCGGGACGAGCGAGCGTCAAAACGGAGCAGAATTTCCTCGCTGGGGAAATTTTGCTCTCTAGAAAAACACTGGATTAGGCAGAGCTAAAGCGTAACTTAACATTGAAAACATTACGATAGTGCCAACAACTTGACACTTCAGACAATGTCTCAAGTGTCAAGTTGTTAAGGGTTGTTTGATACTGATTAATTGAACGTCCCGAGGCGGGGATAACAGGAAAAATAAAACGTCAGGCTCTGGCTTCCATAAGTGGCTGTAATATAGCCTGTAAGGACATTTGTAGTCTTTGTAAAATTCACTGCGGTTACAGTTACCTTTGGAATCAACGACTCTGCAGAGCCATTGTTAAAAACAAGGGTATTTCCAGACTTATAATAACTATATGTTGTAACAGTTGAATAATTACTGCTTGTAACAGGGTCATTGTTATTTATCCTTAAATCCACCCTCTCAGCGCTTGGCACATCAATCGCAGAAGTGCCTGGAGCAGCTGTTTCATCCCCTATTGCGGCCATTGTGTTTTTATATATATGCTGGATTGCGTACTGAATTTCATAGCCTATGATAGACTTTTCGCTTGAAGCAACATATAGTTTTCTGGAGGCAAGATAAAGGCTGGATACGCCAAGAAATATAATACTCATCAAAAGGACTGATATCAGTATCTCTATAAGCGACAGGCCTTTTCTATTTTTAAAAAGTAGGTTCATTCCAGTGCACATTTACAGTCACCTGTTTATAACCATTTACCTGCGGCTCTGTAACATCATAAGTAAGAGTCCCGCCAAGACCTGCAATCTCTCCTTTTAATATGCCGGCTGCGTCTATCTGTGTTTGCGCATGACCAGCACCTACATCCATAACAGGACTTGAAGAATATTGAAAATTACTCCTCAATCTATCCAGCGCCTCCACTGCAAAATTATATGCCTGGGCCTTGTGCCTTGCGCGATTAAGCAAATGCTGAGTGCCCCAGAATGCGCTGAAAAGACCTGTTGAAAGCACAACAATAATCAAGGCAGAAACAATGACTTCTGTTATTGTAAAACCTTTTTTATGTTTATCAGAAATACTAAGGGGAAAGAGGTCCATTGGAAGTTATAGTCCCGCCTTTGCTTATTTCGTAATAATATGTGCTATACGGGGTAGGCGCAGTATTTCTTCTTTGTGCCCTTGCGGTAAAATCACTTGCATTGGCAGCTGGTATTGTGTAATCAAAATACCTGCCTGTAGGCGTATTTGGATTTTCTATGTTCAACGTAGTAATATCATTGGTGAAAAATGCATATTCCAGAAAATATATCTTTTCTCCTGTCCTGATAAGATTCAGATTGCTTGCTGCTTCTCCGAGCTTTGCCTTTTCTATTGTTTTTACAAGCATTGGTAATGACAAAGTGCCGACTATGCCTATAATAATGACCACAATAAGTAATTCTGTCAGCGTAAAACCTATTTTATAACCCTTAAACTTTACATTAATCCTTTTCACGTCAACGCCTTTTTTTACAACTGAAAATGGCCGTTTGCGCAATTAATCGCGCCATCCTTGCTTATCTCGTAATAATCACCGCTGTAAGGCCCTGCGTTCCTGGTAGCCCTGGCAGTAAAATCTGCAGCGTCAGCGCTTAGTATAGCGTAACTAAAATATTTGTTTGTTGTGTTATTGGGATCTTCTATGTTCAAATTCCCTATTGTTGCAGTAAATATAACATTATCAATAAAGTAATCTTTTTCAGCCATCCTTATAAGATTAAGATTAACTATAACCTCGCCTGTTTTTGACTTCTCCATATTTTTAATAAACAGGGGTATAGTCAAAGCTGCAAGCAATGCAACAACAATAATTGCAATAAATAACTCTAAAAGACTGAAGCCTTTCTTCACAGCGTTAAGAAGTAGGCCCTCCAAGATTCGCGCTTCTCGTAAGCTTTCCAGTATTATTGTCTGTCTGAGTCCATTTTACCCAGTAACCAGTAGTACCTACTGTACGCGCTGCTGTAACAGTAAACTTCCTTGTAGATGCATCAGTCCCGTCGTCTGCAACATAATAATTATACAGCCTGTTGGCCTGGTTATTAGGGTCATCTATATCAAGATTGGTGATAACAGGACACGTTCCATTCTGATACCAGTACCTGTCTATAGCAGTCCTGATAGCACCTACGTTTGTAGCAGCCTCTCCTGACCTGCCTTTCTCTAAAGCTGTTATGTAGTTAGGAAGGGCTAACGCAGCAAGCACACCTATGATTATGACAACTATCATAACCTCTAAAAGAGTAAAACCTTTTTTTAACATTTTTAACCTCGTTTTCAGATCGGTTTATTATTTATAAGTCCATGTTCCTGATATAGTGCCAGCCTGATCCATGGTTAAAGTCTGTCCGCTGTACGTTCCGCCTGACCTTGTAGCGCTTACAGTATAGGTGGTAGAGGTCGGAGTGGATATGCTGAAAGCCCAGAATTTCTGCGTAAGCGCAATATCAAGATCGGATAAAGTGGTTGTGTAATATTCATTCTCTGCGAAATACACCTTTTCGCCCGTCTGTACATGCCCTAGCCCTGCCCTTGCTTCTCCGCCTTTTGCCTTTTCAATGGAAGCTGCAAACTGAGGT
>CAKKRB010000281.1 GCA_919902485.1 Omnitrophica bacterium GWA2_41_15
TTCTCGTTTAGACGCGTAGCGATATCGGAAAGACTCTGCTTTTTTTCCAGCTCATCTTTGAGTTTCTTCTTTTCGAATTTTACTTTAAAACCGGCGATAATCTTATCCAGGCGCATCCGGGAAAGCATGAGCGGAGCATTCACCAGAAGCGTATCTTCTACTAAACGCGCGCTGACTGTGCGTCTTCGCCTGTGGCTGCGGATAATTTTTACTTCCATTTTCTAATCCTACGCTTTCGTCTTATGGACGAAAGTAGTCTTTCATCGTATCCAATAAATCCTGGTCGGGTTTTGGACGCTTCCCAATGATTTCCTCTAAGGAAATATCCTCGAAATCTTCGACACCAGCGCTTTCGGTCTCCACGAATTTACCCATGATGTTTCCTTCATCTAAAAAGCGCGAGACCGTGGTAAACACTGAGCCTGCGCCGTCAAAATAACTTCTGGGCGAGCGGTCAATGTGGGGCTTTAACAAAAAGAGGTTTTCCTTGGCCCGCGTTACAGCCACATAAAATAGCCGGCGCTCTTCTTCAATGGCGTCTTTATCTTCCAAAGATAAATACGACGGCAGGTGCCCCTCTGCCACATAAATCACAAATACGCTGTGCCACTCCAGGCCCTTTGCCGAATGAATTGTGGATAAGGTCAGCGCGGAATCGTCTTTATCTTTAATCCCTGCCTCAACTATGCTTCTCTCCGGCGGCTCAAGCGCCATATCTGTGAGGAACTGCTCCAGGGATTTATACCTTGAAGCAATGCGCTCCAGCGAATCCAGGTCATTCAAGCGCTTATTAAAATCATCATATTTTTCTTTAAGCAGCGGCTGGTAATATTTTAAAAAAGCATGAATCATATAAGCAGGCAGATGTTGGGCAATATCAATTTTCTTTAACAATTCTAAAAACGCTTCCAGGCCGTCAATTTTATCCAGGAGCTTTTTATCTATAGCAAGGCTCTGTCTATTTGCTGCCACCTCTAGAATTATACGTTCAGCAGTTTTCGGGCCTACTCCTTTTAGCAATAAAAGCGCCCTGTACCAGCTGATCTGGTCAGCTCGATTATGCACAATGCGCAAGATAGCTATTATATCCTTAATATGCGCTGCCTCGACAAATTTCTGGCCGCCATATTTTACAAAAGGAATATTGCGATTTGCAAGCTCCACTTCCAGATCATTAGAATGCCAGCCGGAGCGAAAAAGCACTGCGATATCTCCTAACTCAATGCCCTCTTCTCTTAATTCTAATATCTTATCCACGATGAATTTGGACTGCCTGTTTTCATCCCTGGCATCCACAAAAACCGGAAGCTTTTTCCCCTGCTTTCTGGTGAAAAGATTTTTCTCAAATTTTTCTTCGGCAAAGCGGATGACCTCATTGGTCATATTCAGAATCGGCTGCGTGGAGCGGTAATTTTCTTCCAGAGTGATAATCTTAGCATCCTTAAAAATCTTGGGGAAATCCATGATGTTCTTAAAATTTGCCCCGCGGAAGGAATAAATGCTCTGGGAATCATCGCCGACAACCATGATGTTTTTATGAACAGATGCCAAGAGGCAGACAATATAGGCCTGCAGTTTATTGGTATCCTGATATTCATCCACCATAATGAATTTATACTTGTTGGCCAGGGCAAAACGCACATTTTCATGTTTTTCCAGCAAATCTTTAAGATAAACCAGTAGATCATCGTAATCCAGCAACGATTTGGAATATTTGTATTTCTTGTATTCCTGGTTTATTTTATCAATTTCATCTGACCACTCAATAAATTGCGGATACTCATCATAAAGCACGTCTTGGATTTTCTCTGATTTATTCACGCTGATGGAGATCACCTCTGCGATCGCCCTTTTCCGGGGGAAGCGCCTGTCGGTTTTGTTAAATCCTAATTGGGTGCGGATCAAGTTTATGGCGTCCTCGGAATCCGAACGGTCTAGAATGGTAAAATTATTGGATAGCCCTAAAACCTTGGCATACTTCCTTAAGACGCTGTTAGCAAAGGAATGAAATGTGCCGCCTGAAACCTTCTGGCATCTGTCGTCTAAAAGTAGCGATGAACGCTTAAGCATTTCTTCTGCTGCCTTGCGGGTAAAGGTCAGTAAAAGTATTTCATCCGGCTTGATTCCTTTTTCTACCAGATTTGCAACGCGATACACCAGCACGCGGGTCTTGCCGCTGCCGGCTCCGGCAATAACCAGAAACTGGCCTTGTGTTGACTGCACAGCTTCAAGCTGGGCTGAGTTTAACTCTTTTTTGTAATCTATTTTTTTAAGCATCTAGCGCACGCTACAAAAAATATATCTGTCCTACAGAGTAAGACATACAGCATCCTAACCCCACAGGGGTAGACCCTCCTATCCTTTAAGGAGGGGTCTAAGGAAGGGTCTAAAAGGAATTTAATT
>CAKKRB010000282.1 GCA_919902485.1 Omnitrophica bacterium GWA2_41_15
AGCTTCCACGGATGCTGTTTTATATCAAGCACCATTTCATCAATGTGCCTATACAATGAATCATCTGACATAAATCTTCCAAGGGTACCTTTGCCCTGCCTGGCATCAGATAGAAAATCCCTGAGATCTCCGCTCAAAGCCTCCATATTAGAAACTGTATTTTTAAAAGAAGTCCTCAGCGCATCATCCCCTGCAACCTTGTTTACTGATTCTGTAAGAGCGCCTATCTTCTCTATCAGCTCTTTAGTAGCCCTGGCAATTTCCTCTGTGGATACAGGGTCATAGCCCCTCAAAGTATCTCCTTTTTGCAGAAGTTTGGTATCCCTGGTGCCAGGGGTTATCTCCAGATACTTTTCTCCCAGAAGCCCAAGCGTATTAATGGACGCCTTTGCGTTTTCATTAATCCATGTATTTTGGGATACCCATATATTGAGTTTAACAAGCGGCCTGTTTTCTTTTTCATCAAAATAAATATTTATGTTCTGAACTTCGCCCACCTGGACGCCTGAATAGCGCACAGGAGCGCCTGTGCCTATACCATTCGCAAAGCTGAAAATCACATTAAGACTATAACCGCTTTTAACGCTGTAAAAATTCCCTATAGAAAATATTATGACAGAAAGTATTACTATGCCTATAAATATAAATATACCGACCTTCAGTTCAAAATTCATCCTTGTAAACATTCAAACCTCCTTATGCGTCTCCTGTTATAGGGCCTTTTGCAGCGCCTGTTATAAATTGTTTTACTATAGGGTCTTTTGTATTTTTTATTTCATCAGGCGTGCCGGACGCTATGATCCTGCCTTTATATAACATGGCAATCCTGCCGGCTATCTTGTATGCGCTCACCATGTCATGAGTGACAACTATTGACGTAACATTCAATTTACTGTTAAGGTCTATAATAAGGTCATTTATTGCATCTGCCATTATAGGATCAAGCCCTGTGGTAGGCTCATCATATAATATAATTTTTGGATTATTACAAATCGCCCGCGCAAGACCGACTCTTTTTTTCATGCCTCCGCTCAGCTCAGAAGGCATCAATTTTTCTATGCCCTTTAACCCCACGAGCTCAAGAGAGCCAGCCACCTTTGCCTGGATTTCTTTTTCAGGCATATCAGTATGTTCCTTTAATGTAAACCCCACGTTTTCGCCGACTGTCATTGAATCAAATAAAGCAGCGCCCTGAAAAAGCATCCCGAAGCTCAGGCGGAGTCTATCCATCTCATTTTCCTCCAGCCTGATTATATCGTTCCCTTCTATAATAACCTGGCCGAGGTCAGGTTTTATCAATCCTATTATATGCTTCAACAGAACACTCTTCCCGCAGCCTGAACGGCCTATTATAACAATAACCTCTCCTGAATTTATAATAAGATTCATATTATCCAGGACTTTTTTATTATTGAACGATTTTGAAAGATTGATAATTTCTATCATAATATATAATTTATTTAAAAAAACTCCTTCTGCGATTCTTTCTTGTACGGCACTTTCAAGTGATCATACGCCAGTTTTGTAATCTCCCTGCCCCTGGGCGTCCTTTTCAAAAATCCTATCTTTAATAAAAACGGCTCCACCACATCAACGATTGTATCGCTCTCTTCGTTCAGGGTGGCTGCAAGCGATTCGATGCCTACCGGCCCGCCGTCATAAAAATCAATTATTGCCTTTATGACTTTCCTGTCTATGTCATCCAGGCCTGCACTGTCTACCCTGTGAGATTCCAATCCGCTGATTGCGATTTCTTTATTAATTTTTTTATTCCCCTTTACCTCGCTGTAATCCCTTACGCGCCTTAAAAGCCTGTTAGCTGTC
>CAKKRB010000283.1:0-3107 GCA_919902485.1 Omnitrophica bacterium GWA2_41_15
TAGCCCACGGAGCTTCATTTCTTTTTCTCATATGCTAAATCTCTTTATAAAGCCCTTTATATTACAAGACAGAAAAAGGCCGTATTTCCCACGGCCTAAGTCATAATAACTCTTCAAGTTACAAAATAAATTTTATCAAATAAAAGGCTATTTGTCAATGTTTATGTTTTTCGTTTGTTATTTAACACTAACACCCGCTTCCAAAATCTCCTTCAAGAAACTAGCTTGCGAGGCTTCTTTTATTTCTTCTGGAGTATAGCCCTTTGCTTCAATAGGCCTCATTATTCTTACCGCGGCTATGCCTAAAACCTCTAACCTTTCTCTTAAATTCATGCGCTGAAAATCCTTTGATATCACGATTATATCTATATCGCTGTCTAGTCTTTCCTGACCATTTGCAAAAGAACCATAGAGAATTACACGCTCCGCATTAACCCCTAATTTTTTCAAACTTTGCGTATATTCTTCTATTATTCTCTTAACGCCGGGTTCTGCTTTAAGCATTTTATTACCTCTTGTGTTTTTTCTAAATATTCTTTGGCAATATCTCTGGGGTAGCTTGAAACAAGCTTTGACAAATCTTCTGGGTATCTTGTTACTATGCCGGCATTATTTATCATCCCGATAAAATCTAATAAATCTGGATTCAACTTTACTTTCCCAATGCCTGTTAAATAGATTAAGTCGTGCGTCTTAGGGGGAACTTTATCGGTTTCCTCGCAAACTATGCCCTTAAGGGCTTTTTCGATTGCCATATGGCACATAAAAATAACATAAACATAACGGCCTGTCTCGAACATTTGTCTGACCGTTATTAAATCATAATCAACCATGTCTAACCAGTTTTTTGTATCTTTCTTCATATAAATTTTATTATATCATATAAACTGTCTTTTTCAAGGCATTTTTTATTAAAATCAAGGAGGAAGTTACGGGCATTACTCAAGCAGGTATCATAAACTCAATCCATGAACACACAAGGGTCTCAACTGCCTTCCAATTTCATTTTATACACGCCTTTTTTAGTCGCTGCCCATAAATATCCATCCGCGTCAATGGCAATATCCCGCGTATCTTTTGTAGGCATGCCTTTATAGAGCCTTTTCCATAGCTTGTCCTTTTCGGAAAACACAAAAATACCTTTGTCAGTCATGGCGTAAAGATTATCTTCATATAAAAGCTTTTTCACTTTTAAAGATATGAGGCCTGTGTTTATAAATTTATTCCACGTGTCCCCTTTATCTTCGCTGAAAAATATACCTGAATCAGTTGCGAGAAAAACATTACTTTTACCTGCTGTTATGCTATTTACAGGTTTTATAGCCTGAATATCTTCGTCTACAATATCCACATCATACTCTATTTCAGCTCTATTTGTTACAAGGGTTCTTTTACATCCAGCAGCAGTATTTTTATATACGCCTTTTTCTGCGGCAATAAAAATTTCCTCATCCATAAATTCAATCCATCTTATACTAATATTGCCAATTTCTCCTGTATCTTTCTGCCAGGTAAGGCCATTATCCAAGCTAATAAAAAGCCCTTTTTTTGTGCCAAGCAAAATCCTGCCATCTTTAGAAAACGCGATGTACGTCGCGCTGTCTTCAAACATTCTTTTCCAATTTGACTTGCCATCTCCGCTTTTAAAAAGCCCTTTTTTCGCGCATATAAAAACACCCTGCTCAAAAATACCTGTAAAATTAATTTTGCTATCTTCCCCTTGGCTAGAGAATACCACTAACCAGTTATTCCCATCGTCTTCGCTTCTATGCAATGTTTTTTCAGTTGAAACATAAATAGCCTTATTAAAAGGGCTTATGCTGACATTCCGCACATTTGTCTCCTGGATCCCTTTTACTTGTTCCCAATCCTCATTAGTAAAGCCATATGAGCAAAAAATAAATATGCACAGCATTGCTAAAATATTAGCGTATTTCACAAGCGCCTCCTGGTGTCCGCACCGTTTAAAAAGATAGCTTCAGTATATGCTGTGTGAATTTAGACAGGCAAGTATAAATAAGGCAGATAATTATGACTGGCAGGCAAGTTAAACAGCGCTTTTTTTCTTTTTGTATTCTTCGATTATCTGCAATGCGGCTTCTGGGGTATAGCCGTGCGCGATTCCAAGGAGGGCTATTTTATCTTTATTATCAATATTACTGGATATTATATTCTCTTTTTTGTTTAACTTTATATACCTGTATTGTTTCCTCAAGCGCTGTTCGTCTAAAAACTTTTTCCTTGCCTCAGCTTTTGAATTATGCCTCTGGTATTTTATTTCCTGCTGATCTTCCAGGTGCGCGGTTACCAGATTAGGGATTAAAAAATACAGCGCAGCCCCTATAATAGGATATACTACCATGCATATAAGTTCTGTTCCCGCGGGGATAACTTTTAAAATAACAGGGATGACAAGGATCCATATAACCCAGAAAAATATTGTATAAAAAAGAGAAAAGCCCATAGGCGCTCTAGTATTCTGCTGCGAAATTAATTCCGAATTCCTCTGAATTGTTCTTGGGTTCGACCCAGGTTGTGCCGACAGGGCCTGTGGTATATTTAGAATTCTTTACGCTCCAGTACCTGAAAAACGGCTCTATTATAAAATCTATTGTCTCGCCTTTCTTTTTAAACATAAGCAAACTTCTAACCCCATGCCCTTATCCTGCCTGTTTTCAAGCGAGGTGGTAATATCCGCCCCTATCGGGCTGTATAAATAGCTTATTTCTCTGTCATATCCATAAGCGCCTCGCGTGCTGATCTTCCCGCCCATGTTGTCGTTCAGGTGCCTGTAGCCTAATCCGAGATAAGGCGTGACCGCAAGTGTCTCTGATAAATGCACGTCATAACCTGCGAGGCCCCTTACTTCCCACATGTCATCATTTATATTATCGAGACTGCCGAATATTTGCACGCGTTCAGGCTCTGCAAACGCATAAGCCCCTGTAAAAACAACCCAAAATATTATAATTAAGATTATTTTATTCATAAGTAACTTAAAGTATATCATATGTTTTCTTGGCGTCAAGGACATTAGATGTAACTCTTTGCAATAATTAATGTTACAAATCAAGATAAATTTGAATTGCGCTGTTAAATATGGTATA
>CAKKRB010000283.1:3207-13812 GCA_919902485.1 Omnitrophica bacterium GWA2_41_15
AAATTAAAAGGTAAGCCGGAATTTAAAAACAACGAAGCAAAATACATCTTCAGAGTAAAATTTTAACCCCTGCCTTTTTTTAAAACATCCAGCAATGCTTCTGCAATCCTTGGGTCAAATTGAGCGCCGCTATTGTCTTTTATTATCTTTACAGCCTCTTTTTTAGGCAGCGCCTTTCGGTAAGGCCTGTCGGAAATCAATGCCTGGTAAACATCCGCTATTGCGATAATCCTTGCTCCCACAGGGATCTCTTCGCCTTTTAAACCAGAAGGATAACCCTTGCCATCCCATCTTTCATGATGATAAAGAATAAGAGGAGCCAGGCTGTGTAAAAATTGTATAGGCCTTAGTATATCAGCCCCTATCCTTGGATGTTCCTTTATCTTCTCAAACTCTTTTTTCGTAAGCGCTCCTTTTTTAAGCAGTATTTTCTCACTGATTCCTATCTTGCCCAGGTCGTGCAGCATTGATGCCCGCTCTATAAGCTTCACTTCAGGCTCTGGCAGGCCAAGCAGTCTCGCTATCCCTGTAGCGTAATAAACAGTTTTCTCTACATGGTTCCCAGTATAATGATCCTTTAATTCAATTGTCTTCGCGAAGGCAAATACTGATTCAACTGAGCTCTGGTTTGCTTTTTTTGTAAGTTTGGCTATCTTCTGCCTTAAATGCTTAACGCCTCCTGATAAGCTTTCTCTGCCATCCCAGCCTTCTGCGTCTTTCATTGAACAAATCCTGTCTCCTCCGCGCTCCTTTGCCAGGTTTAAAATCTTATCCGCAGCTTCTATAAAATGAGAGCCTTTGAACAATTTATCTTCAGGATAGGAAATAACCGCCATGCTCAGCCTTAATTTAACGCTGTTATCCTTATCTCCAAAAGCATGCATCTTTGTGGAATCCTCTATTCTCTGTGCTATTTTCAAAGCGCCCTGTTTATCATTACCTGGCAATATAACCGCAAACTCCTCGTCCCCGAATCTTACAACATAATCATGAAACCTCACCAGCCTTTTAAGCCTTCGCGCAAACTGCTTAAGGACAATATCTCCCAGGCTATAGCCATAGGCATCATTAACGGACCTGAAATAATCTATATCTATAAATATAAGCGAGAGATCCTGATGATACCTCTTTGCCCTGTAAAATTCAGAACCGATTATCTCCTTAAAATACCTGTGATTATAAAGGCCTGTATGGGGGTCTTTTATAACCAAGCGCTGTAATTTTTTATTTGATTTAAAGAGCTCCTTATTTAAAGCCTCTGTCTTTTCTTCTGATTTCCTGTTTTCAGTTATGTCTCTGGCCACCTCCAGAATGCCTGCCATATTGCCTGAATTATCTCTTATAGGTATGCCCCTTATAATCCACACCCTGCCGTCAGGAGAAACCATCTCCTGTTCTTCAACATGGCCTGTATGTCTGGACATTACCACAGGACAATTCGCGCAGGCCTTGTCAGTCTTATGCAAAGCCTGGTAACATAACTTTCCCGCAAGCTCTTCAGAAGTCGTATTAAAGGCATCCGCAGTAGCTTTATTAGCCCAGATAATCCTGCTTTCCATATTCTGATAAACTACCAGTTCCAGCATATTATTCAGAATAAGGGTTTTTTCATGCCCGCCTTTTTTTATTTCCTCGCGCGCCCTGTTGCGCTCTTCTTCTATGGCTATAGCAGAAGCTATTATCCCCATAAACTCCTCTTCTTCGAGAGAAGGAACATAATCGCTCTGATACACAACGCAAAGCGCTCCTATATAACTGTCTCCTATTTTAACAGCGCGGCCTATGTAGGTTTTAAGATTATATTTTTTTACATTGGAATCAGTATAAAGATAGGGTGTTTCCTGAAGATTGCGTATTACAATAAGGCTGTCTTTGGCGTTCAGGACAACATCGTAACAGATGTGTCCCTTTGCCCTGTCAACTACACTGCAATCCGACGGCGCATTCCATCTTCCCACAGAGCAGAGCATTTCATTATCCAGGCGGTTATAAAGGCCGCAGGTTGCGCCCATTAGTTCGCCGCACAGGCATACAAGGCGGTTGATGTTTTGCTCAGGGGATGAGCTAAAAGAAAGAAAGCATTCGCTTAGCTTTAAGAAAAGGTTTTCAAGGACACGATGTTCCATAGAAACACCCTTGATAAGGTATGAATATAAAGACCAGCGCTCTATTCTTATATAACTATACCACAGAAAACGCTTGCTTTCAAGAGCATGATGCAGCACTATTTTAACAGATAGGTTACACTTTACCAGTAAAGAGACCTGCTAAATCCGAGAATGATTCTCGTTTGCCCTGCCGCATATGTCGTTAATTCACAAAACGAGTATGACTTGTTTTGTGAATTAACGCGGCACGATGACCTGCGTAGGCTGGGGCCTGAGGCACATTTGAGAGGTTTTGGCGCATTTGGTTCTTGAATATCAGATGCGCAAGGATTTACAGCAAAGTTTTTTATGCCGTCAAGACTACTTTCGGCATAAAAAAACGAGATGTAAACCGTAGCGCGCCCCAAAAGCATTTCTGTGCCGAATGGCCCCAGCCTGCGCAGGGCGTGAATCAGATTATTTTTTGAAAAGGCCTGTTAATTCAGCCCATGCAAGTATGTGGCCTTGCATGGAATTCTCCAGGGTTTGCTTATCTGCGCCTTCCTGAAGGTCAAGCTCTGTACTAAGGGCGTATATCTTAAAAATATAGCGGTGGGTTCCTGATGGCGGACATGGGCCATCATATCTGTTTTTTCCAAAATCATTGACGCCTTGTATTCCTGGCGCGGAATTTTCTTCTATTCTTGAAACAACCGGCATATTAAACACTACCCAGTGCACCCAATTGCCTGACGGCGCGTCAGGATCATCAACAATCAGAGCAAACCTTCTGGCGCCTTCAGGAACATTTTCTATAACCAGCGCTGGATTTACATTTTCTCCGCGGCAGGTAAACTTTTTAGGCATATAGCTGTTGTTTTCAAACTCAGGGCTTGTTAATTTCATGGTATTGCCTCCTTCAGCTGCAGCAATCTCTGCTGTCAATATGATTCCAAGAAAAATAACAATAATTTTTTTCATAGAACCCTTGTCACTTATTCCTAAAAAGCTTGTTCAAAAGTTCCTGGCCTTTTGATGCAATTAATTTCTGTAACACATAGTTAAGATTCGGCATTATTGATACGTCAGGGACTTTACCTTTTATTTCGAGAGGCATTGTTATCAAACCCTCATTATCCGCGAGATACCCAAGCTCAGGCACTGCGCTAATGAATGCGCCGGAAAGGTCCTTTGGTATAAAAAAATTTGAGCTGATCGCGAGACTCTGATCTAACATACCTACAGAGCCTTTGCTCGCTAGATAAAAAGCATCTGATTTCACCAAAAGCTTGTCAAAATAAATCCTGGTATCTCTTATTTCAAATCCCGCATCCATGGGCTTAAACGCAGTGTAATTCTGGTCTAAAAGTTTACTGTATTTTTCGGGCAGCTTATCCTTTAATTTCTGGACAAGATCCGGCAACATATTCAGTTTATCCAACGCCGCCTTTAAAACATTCATATTTTCCAGAACTGCGTTGTCCGCTTTCATGTTTCCCTTTGCGTTTAATGTCTTCAACATGTCTTCCTGCGACAGGCTATTGATTAAAATATTCACTTTTAAATCAAGCGCGCATCTGAAATTCGTGCCAGAGCCAGTATTTATACTCAGGTCAGGTATGCGTAATCTCTGAATCTGAATATCCTTTTTCAGAAGCGGGAGGATTTCTACGCTCACATTCAGGCTTTTTATCGTCAATAAAGGGTCATTCCACGTTTTGTTTCTGTCTTTTATAACAACACCTTTTGCCTCAATGCCAAGGCCGTGCCACAGGTTAATAGAGATATTATCTATAGTCAAGTCTCTGTTCATAGATTCTTCTAATTTTGTTATTAAAAGATCTTTGTAGCGATTGGCGTCAAAAGTAAGCGCGAATACAGCTATTGCCAACACTAACAATATTAAAACAGAAATTATTACTATGAGAAATATTTTCATTCTAAAAACCTACTTTCCAGCCTGTATTAAAAGTCACGTCAGGGCTGGATGCGGAATTAAAATTTTCAGTAAAGGCAAAATGCCATGATACATTCTGCTTCTCTTTCCAGATATAATTAAGGCCGAGCCCAGCGTCAATCGCTGATTCATCCAGGGCGTTTGTGCCGCTTGAAGGATAAGGCGTTGAATTTCCAGTAACCTGAGCTACCAGAGAAAACCTTTGCGTCAGGAGATATTCCACACCTATAACGCCTGAAACCATATTGCGCTTTATATTCAGAACGCTGAAAAAATCCGGTTTTTCTATAATAATAAAATTGCACCCGGCAAAGACTGTTACCTTCTCGGAAAATGTCTTGTCTAAAAGCATTCCGAACCCGTAGTCCATCTCTCCGCTCCCCAGCAGACTTCTTTTTTCGCCGGTGGGTAACTTTACAGCCGCCCTGAAAGAAACGTCAGGCAAGAGGCCATGCCTGTCTTCTTCCAGCATCTGATATTTTGCCTTTAACACAATGTCGCCCAATCCATCAGAAGCATTCTTTGTTTTTATCAAATCCTGGTTGTTATAAATAAACGAGTAGTTTAAATTATAAGAACCCTGGCGCAGCCTGGAACGCGGAGTTGTCGCGCCTACAGTATCTTCAAACCCTTTAACAAATTCATCCAGATATCCCCGCGACAGGCTTAGATATGGTATCTCCAGGCCAAGTTCTGTGTTTTCATAAATCCCGTATCTGAAATCCAGTGTTATTCTGGAAACTTCTGCGTCTATGTTTATATTGTAAAGCGAGGAAACCGGGGTAAAACAGCTGATCGTAACATTTGAAACAGTATAATCAGCTTTTATATCAAATTTATTCTGCTCTGTAATGCCTGCGCTGTCAGGCTCCATCTGAAGATAAAATAAATATAATGGCATCTGGTTTCTTATCGAGATAGGATTTGATTTAGCTGATACAAAAGAAGGAAACAAAGTTAAAAACACAACAATGGCTGTCGGGGTTATGATATGCCTCTTCAATTTTACCTCCATTTTTAAATGATTTTAATTGATACTTCGACGGCGTTCAAACCGCGCCCTTTATTTAGAGCGCGGAAAGCATACGCCGCTCAGTATCAACCCTGAGTCCTTCGACAAGCTCAGGATGGTTCGAGGGATGGTGAGCTTGTCGAACCAAAAGCCGAGGTACGTCGAAGGGGTTGATTTTACTTGATATATTGCGATTTATATGCTATACTTATTATAGCCGATAAGGGCAAACCCTGAGAAATCAGGGGGCGCAAAGCCTACGGGCCTAAGTTATTGTGACAAGCCGTAACCTGAGTAAATCCGAAAGGTTAGTTAGGCAGTCACCAATAATATGGCGGCTGGGTTGCCGAGCGATGAAAAGCCGAAGCTACAAGCCTTTATCGGCCTTTTTTATTATCCTCTCCAGTATCTCGTTGAATTCACTTTCCAAGACAAACGCAGGCGCTATGGTACAACCCGTAAGGCTCCTTATTTTAGCCATGGCTTCCATATTTTTAGGGTCCAGCATTGCCAGGCGCAGTATATTCTTATCTTTTCTAACAGGTATAGCTCCGTAATCCCTCATTACATCAAAAGATACCTTGGACATTATTTCTTTCAGCTCTCCGTTTTCGCTCAGGTCTCGGATGTCAAAATGCGGGACATTAAACTGCGATTCCAGCGCCCTTGCAATATCGCCCGGGCTGGCTATGCCAAGGCCTATAATGCTCTGGCCTATTTTCTGGCCTGTGGACCAGTGCTTATTAAGCGCCAGTTCAAGCTGTTCAGGCGTAATAATCTGGGATTCGAGCAGTATCTGGCCAAGCGGCTTATGCTTGAACCTTTCCTCTTTTTTAATATCCCCGCGTTCCGGTTCCACAGGCTGGTTAATAAATATTCTCTGCTCAGCCTGCCTGCGGTTTACAAGGAAATTACTGCCTGGCAGGGTTTTTAAATAATGCTTTATCTCTGTTATTGTTTCCATAAGCTCAACCATGTTCTTTATAGGAAAATGCCTGTTATTTGCTATTGCTATGGAGATGCTCATGAGGGGCGTATTGACCATATTGCCGCGCCTGTCTTTTGCAACTATGTAAGTTATTTCCCTGTCTTCTTTTGAGTAATGAAAGGGTATAGCCCTGTTAAAAGCAAGTATTGATTCAGACGCTATCAGCCTGTCGCGTTCAGGCGTTGTCACCACTACAAAGTCATCGCCTCCTATGTGGCCTACAAAATCATGCGGATTGCCGTATCTTTTAACTATTGTAGAAATAATATAGGCGACATGCCTTATAACGCTGTCGCCTTTCATGTAGCCGTATTTATCATTGAAGGATTTGAAATTATCGATATCGTAATACGCTACTGAATAAAGTTTTTTTTCCTCCATCCTGGAATGTATGGCCTTTTCTATCTGCTTATTTCCCGGAAGTTTGGTAAGCGCGTTCGCGTAAAGCTGGTGGCTGGTCCTTCGCAAGGCAAGCTCCATGCGGACTTCCAGGTCTATGGGGTCGGGTGGGTTTGCAATATAATCATCCACGCCCTGCTCTATTTCGAGCATCTTTTTTCTTATCTGTTTTTTGTCTATCAGGATTATTACAGGGATATGCGCGGTGAGAAAATCTTCTTTCAAAAGCTTGGACACCTTGAGGCCGTCCATGTCAGGAAGGCTCCAGTCTATTATAATAATATCCGGCTGTTCATGCCTTACAGCGTCAAGGACTTCAGCGCCTTTAGAGATAGTTACAGTATCGTAATCCCACGCCTTTAAGAGATACTGGATTATCTCAGCTATGCCTGCCTCGTGTTCAGCTAATAATACCTTCTTTCTCCCTGCGCTCATTTGTGTTTATTATATCTAAAAAATCTCTTCAGGTCAATCACAATAGCCAGATAAAATGTATTATTTGAATAGGCAGGTAACATATATCCTAATAGCCAGCCCTGGCCAGGCTGGGGCCATTCGGCACAGAGATGCTTTTGGGGCGCACTACGGTTTACGGCTCGGTTTTTATACCGAAGGTAGTCTTGACGGTATAAAAACTTTCGCTGTAAATCCTTGTGCGCCCAGCATCAAATAGTATTAGCTCCAAAACCTCTCAAATGTGCCTCAGACCCCAGCCTGGCCAGGGCGAACAAGAATCAGCTTTGAATTTAGGTAGCCGGCAAAGCGTAACCTATTTGTTCAAGTAATGCAAAAAAGCAAGTAATGTAGTTGCAAAAAACGTGGTTTTCGGATATACTGCAGCTTATGAAACTTTCAATATTAATCCCGGCTTATAATGAAGAGGCTTCAATTAGCCGGGTAATGCAGGAAATAAAGGCATTAAACCTGTCCGCATCCGGCATAACTGAGCGGGAAATAATCCTTATAGATGACGGGTCTATTGACAGGACAGTTGAAAAAGCTACGGCTGTAATCCCTTCTGCCAGGGTAATCAGGCATGTGAAGAATCTGGGCAAGGGCGCTGCGCTTATTTCAGGCATAGCGCACGCAACAGGAGATATTATCATAATACAGGACGCTGACTTAGAGTACAGCCCTTCAATGTACCCAAGCCTGCTAGCGCCTGTAATCAGAGAAAATGCCGATGTAGTATACGGCTCCAGGTTTTTAAACCTGCCCCACCCTGCTGAAATGAGAATGTCTTATTTTCAGGCTAACAGATTCGGCACATGGCTCACCAATGTGCTGTGCAAAACCCAGCTCACTGATTGCATGACCTGCTTCAAGGTTTTCAAGAGGCCTGTCATCCAGAAAATAAAACTCCAGTCAAAAGGCTTTGGCATAGAGCCTGAGATAACAGCAAAGATAGCCAAGGCAGGTTTTAAAATAAAAGAAGTCCCTATACCCTATAAAGCAAGGACTTTTGCTGAAGGGAAAAAATTCAAAAGGATATACTCGCTTGGGGTGCTGTGGGCAATAATAATGTATTCTTTATTTTATCGCTATAACCCAGCTGTTCAGAAAAAAATATCCAAATCTTGATTTATCTTTCAAAAAACCTGATTTTTCCAGCAAATTTTTTATCCTCGAATAACTATAGGCATATTTATGCTCATTAATCTCTACACGGCTGACAAGTTTTATTCTTGCCATAAGCCTTAATAGAGACGCGGCTATCGGCGCAGGAGTTGTGATAATATACCTGCCGCCCGGCTTTAAAATCCTGTATATTTCTTTAAATATATTTTCCATTTGTTCTGGACCGATATGCTCTATTACCGCCAACATAGTTACTATATCAAAATATTTGCTGCTGAAAGGAAATTCTTTTGCTTTTTCAATATCACAGCAGACAAATTTTATTTTGTAATTTTCAAAATGTATTTTATAAACACCGCTGATAAATTTATCTAATCCGTGCTTCTCTCTGAATCTAGTATTAATCAAAAAAAATGGGTAGTTGCCGCAACCTATATCCAGCAAACTGCCTTGCCTCTGCCCGTTATTGATAAGGGTATTTGCTAATCTGCTTCTTTGTCTTGCCAAAAATCCTTCTAAAAGCCCGTTCCCTCTTGTCATATTCAGCTCTGTCATACCTATCCTTACTTATTCTAAAAGCCTCTTGAGAATCTGGCCCGCTATTTTATTATCAGGCTCTACGTTTAATATGTACCCTGCTTCCTTTCTCGCCTCAGAAAAACTTTTCTGATTAAAATAAATCAATGCCAGGCTTTCATGTGTATAAAGAAAACTGCTATCTATTTCAATGCTTCTTTTAAGCTCCTTTATGGCATTCTCGTAGTCATTCTTCTGCAGATATATATTTGAAAGATTGTAATGCGTCTGCGGATAATAATCACCTGACTCTATTGCTTTTTTGTATTCCTTTATCGCATCATCTAATCTTCCTTTATCCGCATATGCCATTGCAAGGTTGTTATGAAGCCTTGCCGAATCAGGCGCATATTTTATTGTGCTTTCATAAAAAGATATTGGATCCCGCCATTCTTTATTCCTCTCGTAAGTCCGCCACATATAAAATAATGCCGTGATTACTGCAAGCGCGATAGCTGCGTATTTAAAAACCTTGCCCTTCTTGATCAACTCCTCCAGAAGCCAGGCAATGAATAAAAAAAATCCAATAGACGGCAGATAAAGCCAGTGTTCATAGATAAGCGCATTTATTGGAATAATATTTGAATACGGAAACATGGCAATAAAAAACCAGCAGACAGAAAAAAGCACCGCGTTATTCCATTTTTTAATTCTTACGGCAATAAAAAATAAAGAAACAAATATCGAAAGGCCTGAAAATACCTGCAGTTCAAAAATAGAACGCGCCAGGCCTATTTGCCTTTCCATATGAAGCCCAAAAGGCCATAAAAGTATACTGAAATAAACATGCAGGGTTTTCAGGAATGTCAGAAATCTCAGATAAAGCGGCACATAAAAATATGGCTGCGGCAGATTAGCCCCTACTGTGTTGGAAAAATTTAAAACAGTAAGCCTCAATACGCCATAGATAATTCCTATAATAATAAATGGGGATATCGCTCGAAGAATATCCGATATTGTTCGAGCGATCCGCCGTAGGCGGAGAGTCGAGAAGTAAGAATAGAGCATGATCAAGGCTGGCGCTATAAAAGCGCTTTCTTTTGACAGAATAGCTAATATAAAAGAAACGCAAGAAAGCACAATGTTTTTACTGAATAACAATACAGCAAGTAGTATAAAAAAAGCGGCCATTGGTTCTGATCTGCCTGATATGTAAGTGATTACTTCTGTATGCACAGGATGCACTGCGAAAAATAGCGCAGCCAAAAAAGACGCCTCTCTTGAAAAAACAGCTTTAAGCATCATATAGGCTGTTATTGCCGCAAGGATATGAAAAAGAATATTAAAGGCGTGATGGCCCTGCGGTTTATCCTTCCATAAAATATAATCTACGCCGTGCGTAAGGGATTGCAGAGGCCTGTAAAAATTACTGCCTTTTCTTGCGCCCTGGATCATATTCTCTGTAAAAACATGCGGCCACTTATGCCAGTCCTGGATTGTGGAATTTTTTACCACAAAGTCCTCATCATCAAACACAAACTGATTCTGGAAAGAATTCAGGTAAGAAAAAATTGTAGCTAAAATAATTGCAGGAATAAAAAATACGGCGGGTTTCGGCATGGCTAAAAAAACAGGCTTTTCGCTTTTATTTTACCAGCTGCTTTTTTATAATCCTCAAGGTCTATAAAAATAAGGTCCGGCCTCCTGGTTTTTATCTTCCTTATCTCGTGCGTCCTGGAAGCAACATATTTAAAATAATTATTGCACTTAGGGCAGGTTGTCGCTGTAGAATAATTAATCCCCAGTTCTCTGCAGTTAGAACAATCGCCTGTGGATTCACCTATAATAAGCAGGTGTTTTCCTATGTCATCAATGTCCATTTCATTCCAGACTCTTACAAGATCTTTCATAGATAAAAAATCCCGCCCTTTTGGCTATGCCAAAAGGGCGGGACAAAGGCAACACGTAGGGGAGGGCTTAAAACCCTCCCCTACAATTTATGACAATTTGGTCACGTTAGCCGCCTGTTCTCCTTTTGGTCCCTGGACAATCTCAAACTCTACTTCCT
>CAKKRB010000284.1 GCA_919902485.1 Omnitrophica bacterium GWA2_41_15
CTGTTTCAAAAGAGCTGTTTTATACTGAATTGCCGGTCCAGATTTCAATAAAGACCAGCGCCAAGGCGCTTATGGGCCTTTTATTGCAGCTTAAAAACGCAAGCCCTGTGATCAGCGTGAAAGAATTGCACGTGAAAAGCATAGAGCCTGATTCGGGCCATGTGGAGATAAGCCTTGTGTTGAGCAGTTTTATGGTTGCGAGGAAAGAAAAATGATTATTAAGGAAAAATTGATATTTTTTATTCTTGCGCCTGTTCTGGCAGCGGTTATCCTGATAGGTTTCAACCTTCAGGAAAAAAAGAAAGAATCTGCCGGTGATTTTTTAAAAGATATAGAGGCTGTTACAGAAAAGGCCAGGGCCAAAAAGAAGGCCGCAAAAGACAGCTGGGGTATAGAGGGCTTAAAGAAACAGGATACAGCCGAAGACTATGTTGCTCTCGCGGAAAGAAATATCTTTTTCAGGCCTGTTTCTGAGATGACAACTGAAAACAAGGAAGATATTATACCTTTAAAAGAAGAAGAACCTCCGAAGCCTGTATTTGTTTATAAAGGCAGGATGATGCTTGGCGCAAAGGTTATTGTTATCATACAGGACCAGAATACGGGTAAAAGTTTTTCCGTAAAGGAAGGCGATCTAGCAGGCGATTATACTGTAATGAGCGTAGACGATAAAGAGGTCAGGCTTAAGAAAAAAGACGGAGAAGAGATAGCGATATCCACTGTTAAGGAAGAAAAGAAAGAAAGCAAGAAAGATGATGTAGGGGAGGGTTTAAAACCCTCCCCTACAGATGGGGAATCAAAGGGGTCTCAATGAAAAGAAAAAAGGCCTTATCATATATATTATTAGTTATATCTGCGCTAATAATCCCCCAGTCTTCAATTCCCAAGGTATTCGCTTCAGTGGGCCCTTCTTTTATGCGCACCGCTGTTACATCAAAACTTGATCTCAGGAAATATTTTGAAGAGGCAATGTCTTTATTCGAATCAGGTAAATACAAAGAAGCTATTGCTATATTTGAAAAATTGATCGAAGTGGAAAAGGCAAACAATGAAGCGTATTTCACGCCTTTTGCTGAGATATATATCGAGAAATCCAGGGCCAGGATGGCAGAGCTTATGATGATGGAAGAAAAGAAATGGGAGAGGATGAAGAAGGACGTCGTAAACGAGGCGGAGAATATTGCCAGAAAAGAAAGCCAGAGGATTTCCCGGGCAGATGAGTCAAGGAAAAAGGTTCAGGAAGAGTTGTATAGAAAAGAGGCGCTGGAAAAAGAAGAGAACATGAGAAGCGTATTTGATAAGGCAATGGAATATTACAGGGCAGGCGATTATCCCGCCAGCATAATCGAGTTCAAGAAAATAAAGGATATTGACCCTTCCAGCCCAATGGTCAGCCAGGGAAAATCCTATATACAGGCAATGCAGAAGGATATGAAACAAAAAGAAGAAAAAATTATGCTTGTGAAGATGGGAGAGGCAAAGCGGGCCAAGATTGAGATGGAAAGAGAAAGGGAACGCCAGAGGCTTGAGCTGGCAAGAAAAGAAATGGAAAAGAAAACCCTTAAAAGGATTTTTGAGCAGAGGCTGAAAGTAAAAGAGGCAAGAGACAGGGTTGCGAAAGTTACAGGCCTTATGGACAGCATAATAAAGAACGTCAGAGAAAAGAGGTTTGACGAAGCAGAGGCAACGGTTAATAGGGCTGTGGAAGAGTTTCCTGAAAATGAAAAATTCAAGGATATCGCGCATTATATAGAAATGCAGAAAATTAAGGTCGAGGAATCAGCTTTAAAAAAGGCGAGAGATCTTACAGAGGAAAAGATGATGCTGGATGTGGCCAAGAAACATGTGTTGCCAGAAGAAAAAACAGGAAAACTGGAAACAGATAAAAAAATAACGCCTATAGTGAAAATCCCTGAGATAAGAAAGCGTCTTAAGATACCCATAAGCGTTGATTTTAAAGACGTGGGCCTTGATTATGTTTTAAGCTTCCTGTCAGACGCGACAGGGGTTAATATAGTGCCTTCAACAGCCATAGATATGACTGAAAAGAAAGTCACCATGAAGATAAAAGATATGCCTCTCGAGGAAACATTAAGGTATATATTGAAATCTCAGGACCTTATGTACAGGATAGAAGAAGACGCTGTATGGGTGGCTGCAAAAGACGAAATTGATAA
>CAKKRB010000285.1 GCA_919902485.1 Omnitrophica bacterium GWA2_41_15
GGCAGGAAACTTTAAGCCCTAAAAAAGAAATTTTAAAAATTCTCGGCTCGAACTTTGTTTTAAAAGACCTAACCCTTTTGGTTTCTTATAATAAACCCTTTGATTTAATCGCGAAATCGCAGGGTAGTGCTGACTGGCTGGGACGTGTGGATTCGAACCACAATAGCGAGATCCAAATTCTCGAGTCCTACCATTGGACGACGTCCCAAAATTTACGAAGTAAATTTTGATCCCGAGCCGCCAGTTATTAGCACTGTACGGCGAGGGACCAAACTTGCTATTTACAAACTTTTCGGTTTTGCCTTTTCTGCCTCATACGCATCCAGAATCTTTTTCTGTATATACTCTCTTGCCTGCACTGTAATCGGATGCGCTATGTCTTTATGTTCTGATTGCCTTAAGTCATGCGTCTCTTCCTGGCTTACCGGAACAGCCTGGACTGAAACCGGAAGCTGCGAGCCGCATTCATTGCAAAATTTACTGTGGATAACATTTTTATGGTTGCACTTAGGACAGCTCTCTTTTATTTTACGCGAAGGCATGGCAATAAAAAGCCCGGTTTTGCCTTCTATGATTTTTATGTTGCGGACAACAAACGCGTTGTCAATGGTTATTGTGGCATACGCCCTTAGTTTGCTATTCGCTCCTTCTTTCTGGAAGATCCTAACCTCTGTAATCTCCATAGATGCCTCCTTTGTAAGTCTTTACTAAAAAAACGCCTTCGGCCTTGTGTTTCGGAATTGCCTTAAAAACTCTTTCTGCAGATTTTTTATTTCCAAATGTGCAGAAGACCGTTGGCCCGCTTCCTGATAAAAGGCTGTGCCGGCCGCCTGCTCTGAACAGCATAGTCTTTACCTTATTTATATGAACACTGTCTCTACCCAGGACATCTTCAAAAATATTATAATAATTATCTTCCAGCGCTTTTATGTCGCGCGCCCTTAGAGCTGAAAGCGCTTTTTTAAGAGAATGCAGCCTGTTAGAAAAGTTGCGCCTATCGATTCTATTGTACATCAACCTGGTTGAAAGCGGGATAAAAGGTTTTATTAATATATGGAAAAAACTCTGGGTTAAATCGAGTTTTTTTAATAATTCGCCTGCGCCTCCTGCAACAGCAAAAGCCACATCCTTCATAAAAAACGGGGCATCTTTGCCAAGACCTGAGGCTATTTCAAAAAGCCTTTTTTCTGAAACCCCGAACTCGAAAAGCTCGTTTATTGCCCTAAGGCTGGATGCGGCATTGCTCGATCCGCCTCCAAGCCCGGCTGAAACAGGGATATTTTTTTTGATATATATTTCAAGGTTCAGCCTGATCTTTGCTTCTACGGAAAGGGCTTTTGCTGCTTTGTATACTATATTATCTTTATCCTGGCTGCATTTATTTGAACTTGCTTTAACCTTTAAGCCCCTGCCTTTTTCTTTTATGATTATCTCGTCTTTTAAATCTATTTTTTCAAAGATCGTTTCTATATTGTGAAATCCGTCAGGCCTTTTTTCCAGTACATCCAAATAAAGATTCAGCTTCGCAGGAGCAAAAACTCTGATTTCGCGCATAAGTGCTTCTAGGCTCGGGCTTGGTCACAGTTAAGACAGAGTCTTAATCTTGGCTATTTTCTAGAAATAACTTTCTTTACTGCTTTTACTATATCTTCTGATGTCAAACCAAATAATTTGAACAGCTCTTTTGGATCTCCTGACTCGCCGAATCTATCCTTAACTCCTACAAATTCCATTGGCACAGGATGATTCTGGATAACTACCTCTGCCACAGCGCTTCCCATGCCCCCGACTACAGTATGTTCTTCAGCAGTAACAATTGCGCCTGTTTCTTTTGCAGCTTTAATTATCGGGTCTTTATCTATAGGCTTAATCGTATGCAAATTTATAACTCTCGCTGAAATGTTTTCCTTTTTCAATGCCTCATGTGCGAGTAATGCTTCATAAACTTCTACGCCGCAGGCTATGATTGTAACGTCCCTGCCGTCTTTTAATAAATTGGATTTTCCGATCTGGAAAACATCTTCTTCTTTTGTTATTACAGGCACGCCGCTTCTTCCAAGCCTCAGATACACAGGCCCTGCATAAGAAGCGCTGGCTATGGTCGCTTTTTTCGCCTCTACTGCATCGCACGGAATTATGACTGTCATATTCGGAAGTATTCTCATAAGGGCAAGTTCTTCATTTGCCTGGTGGGTAGGCCCGTCTTCGCCTACAGAGATGCCGCCATGGGTACCGACTATCTTTACATTTGTCCTCATGTAGGCAAGAGAAACCCTTACCTGATCCCATGCCCTGCCTGCGGCAAACGCCCCAAATGTGCACGCAAACGCAACTTTTCCTGAAAGCGCCAGGCCTGCTGCTGTACCCATCATATCCTGTTCACTTACGCCCATTGAAAAAAATCTTTCTGGAAATTTTTCCTTGAACCAGGCAGCCCTGGTAGATTCTGTAAGGTCTGCTGAAAGAACAACTATGTCGTCTCTTTTCTGGCCCAATTCAACCAAGCCTTCGCCAAACCCATCCCTTGTAGCTTTCATCTTAATTTCCATTTATCTCTCCGTTTCCAATTCTTTTACAGCCTTTTCCAGCTCTTCTTTATTTGGCGCAACACCGTGATATTTATTTTTATTCTCAAAAAACGATACGCCCTTGCCCTTAACAGTATGGGCTAAAACCATACTTGGTTTTCCTTTTATTTTTTCCGCTTTATCATAAGCCTCTATTACTTCTTTGACATTGTGGCCGTCTACTTCAAAAACCTTCCAGCCAAAAGCCTGCCATTTTGCCTTTAGGGGTTCAAGGCCCTTGACATCTTCCACCCTGCCATCTATCTGAAATTTATTGTTATCTATGATCCCGCACACATTATCCAGTTTATAGTGAGCGCTTGTAAGAGCTGCCTCCCATACCTGGCCTTCGTCAAGCTCTCCGTCTCCCATAAGGCAATATATCCTCTTCGGATCTTTATTAAGCCTTGCGCCTAAAGCAAATCCATTGGCAATAGAAAGCCCCTGGCCCAGAGAGCCGCTCGATATCTCAATGCCTGGCAGGCCTCTCTGAGGATGGCCCTGCAATCTTGTCCCGATTTTTCTCAAAGTGCAGAGCTCGTCTTTATTGAAAAAATTCATGCGGGCCAGCACTGCATAAAGAGCAGGACAGCCATGGCCTTTTGAAAGTATAAATATGTCCCGCGTATTGCAAAAAGGCTCGTCGGGATCGCATCTGAATTTATAAAAATACAGGCCGACTAGAAGCTCTACCATTGACAATGACCCGCCTGTATGGCCAGATCCTGCGCATGAAAGCATTTTCACAATCTCAATGCGAATTTCTTTAGCTATGTTTTTCAATTCTCTGATATCAGGCTGTTTTGCCATATTTATCCTTTTATTGTAGGGACAGCACACTGTGCTGTCCCTACTTTAACGCTTCTAATTTTTCTTTTACCTTTTTATCCTCTTTTAATCCTATCGATTTAATCCATGCGTCTTTTGCTTTATCCAGACTCCCTATTTTAAAATAAGCGTCCCCAAGGTGATCGTAAACAACAGGGTCGTCCCCTATTATTTCTTTTGCCTTTTCCAGTTCTTTTCTGGCTTCTTCAAACATGCCTTTTTTAAAATAGACCCATCCAAGGCTGTCTATATAAGCTCCGTTTCCCGGGCTTAAATCAAGCGCCTTTTTGATAAGGTCTTCCGCCTGATCCAGGTTTTTGCCGTCATCCGCATATACGTAACCCAGATAATTCAGCGCCTCTGCGTTTTCCGGATCCAGCTCAATAGAACGTTTTAATCTGAGCACTGCTTCTTCTTTCTGGCCCGCCTCTTCCAGCACAGCGCCTAAATAAAAATGCGTCTTTGCATTAAAAGGGTCTATTTCAATGCTTTTTTTGTATTCTTCAATGGCCGATGCTTTATCGCCTTTCTCGGAATAACAGAACGCTATGGCAAGATGAACATCAGCCTGTCTTTTTTCCAGGGTTAACGCCTTTTTCAAAATCTGGATCGCCTCGTCTACTTTTTCCATAGCGATATATATGTAACTAAGCTCTATATAAGCGCTGATATCATTCGGGTCAGCGTTTAAAAGTTTTTCGTACTGCTTTATCGCTTCCTCTTTTTCATTCATCTCAAAATAAAGCTGGCCCAGCTGATGGTATACCCTGGTATTGCCAGGGTCTAATTCAAGGGATTTTTTATAGTGTAAAAGCGCCTGTTCTTTTTTATTCTGTATTTCAAGAAGCACTGCGAGGCCAAGATGCGCCTCCAGATAGTCCGGCTTTAATTCAATTGCCTTTTCCAGCGCCTTTATGGCTTCATCAACCTTTCCCGAACGCGCGTAAACTATGCCAAGATTAAAATGTATTACAGGCGAATCTTTTTTCTCTAATGCAAGATTTTCATATATCTTTATGGCCCTCTCCATGTCCTGGCCAAGTATATAAAGATCAGCCAGAGAAGTCAGGGTAGCCAGGTCATCCGGTTCTGACTTTAAAATCTCTTCGTATTCCTTTGTTGCCTCATCAAATTTTTTCTGAGATGTGTAAATAAGCGCCAGAAGAAATCTGGATTTTGTATCCTTTTTATCCATATCCTTTGCTTTCTGAAGCGCTTTTATCGCAAGATCAAGCTCGCCTGCTTTTATATAACTTGCTCCCAGTCTATAATAGAGAGACGCTGCACCAGGGTCCAGCTCAATTGCTTTTTTATATTCTCCTATTGCTTCAGCGGTCCTGCCCTCATTATCATACACCATACCCGTAGAATAATGGGCATAGGCCTTTGAAGACACGCGGTGCGTTTCTTTCTGTTTAACTAGATTCAGAATTTCTTCTTGGGGGCTTTTTTTAGCAGAAGCTGTTTTTTTAGCTGGCGCCGTAGAAGCGCATCCGATTAGATGGGAAACAAATATGACTAAAAAACTTAATGTAAGAAAATATCTTGGGGACATTATCAGGGTTGTCGCATTTGTAGGGGCGGAACAATGTTCCGCCCCTACAGGAATATTACCACAATTTCTTTTTATGCCTGTCTCTTCGCAGTCTTTTCTTTCTTTTATG
>CAKKRB010000286.1 GCA_919902485.1 Omnitrophica bacterium GWA2_41_15
CTTTCTCAGGTTTTAAGGCTGGATAGAGAATTGCCTGGCGCGATAAGCCAGCTTTCTGATAATCAGCGCTATGAGATAGAATCTAGATTGCTTGCGGAAAAAGGCATAAATATGTTTGTTGGGACTAACCCTGATGACCCTCTCGCAAGAAATGAACTGACAGCTGCATTGAAGCCAGTCAATATAGAAGATAATTTAGGCCTTTCAACAGGGCTTCCTAACCAGTCTTTTGTTTTAAACAATGAAAAATTAGTAGTTTATGATCCTGTTCTTTATGTTGATGAGGGAAAAGGATTTGAGATATGGGAGAGGAAGGAAAATTTCAGCCAGAGCTTCGGCGATGCAAAACAATATGTGGCAAAACTGGATAATTGCAGTAATGCCAGGATAGTTTTTGGAGATAATCAGAATGGCAGGGTGCCTGCTGTTGGGGCAAGAATAAAGGCTGGATATAAAATACTTGGCCGCCAGGATGAAGTGGTGACAAAATGCGAGATCGTAATGCTTCTATCAAACCCTTCTATTGCAAAATCGCTTAAGGATACATATAATCCTGCCAGGGCTCTTACCAAGGCAAATTTTGCCGATCTTTTGATAAAGTCTATGCGTATGCAGAAAAAACTCCCGGCTAATTATAGTAATATGTCTCCGGAAAAATTGTATTCATTGGAGAGAGAGTTATTGTCCAGAAACGGCATAAATATATTCACAGGCTCAAATCCTTCTGATTTGATAACCAGAGAAGAGCTTGCAAGGGTTCTGTATAAATATCCTATTGTAGAGATACTTGGGAATAGCAATGGCAGAGAAAACCAGCGTTTTGAGCTGAATAACGCAGGATTTATCATATACGATTTGCATACATATATAAATGAAGGCTCAAGAGACGAAGAATGGAGCAGAAGCAATAACTTTATGGAAAGTTCTTCTGCAAGCAAGGACTACGTTGTTAAGCTGGATCCAGGAAATTACGCCAGTATTTATTTTGGAGACGGCAGACAAGGAAAGATCCCTGCTGCAAATTCGCCTGTAAAAGTCAGTTACAGGCTGTATTCCCCCCTTACGCTTCTTACCGAGGACGACATCATGTGCGTTCTTGTGAGAATGGCTCCTGTTGCTGAAGCCTATGAGCCTCCTCCTGGGCCGCCTGATTTTCCTCCGCCTGCAGACGGCTTTGACGACCCAGCTACGCATATATAATTGAATTATACCGCTTAATATGGTAGAATTTCAATATGCGCATAAGCAGGAAGATAGGTTTAAGTTTTTTTATAA
>CAKKRB010000287.1 GCA_919902485.1 Omnitrophica bacterium GWA2_41_15
TCTGGCATACTGTCACAAACAAAATTAAGCTGTCTAACTGTCAACTCTTTCACAAACTCAGTTAATGTATACCTACCCCTCTTTATTTTCTGCACCAAACCTACCTTAATCAACCTTTTTAATTCATTATAAATATGCGCCCTGCTATATAAATCTCCTTTTTTATTTTTTCTGTATCTTCTTAACCTGTCCACAGATATCTCAGAATCTTTAAAGTTTGTATAAAAATCCCTCAGGCATTGAAACGACCTTTTCTTAAATAATTCTCCAACAGAAAAACCATAATGCTCAGCTAATTTTCTGCAAACACTAGGGTTAGCAGGCGTAATATCCCCGGACTCCAGCATTACAATATGCGGTACTGAAAAATTTAAATAACCAGCTAATTCTGGTTGGGTCTCTCCTTTATGAATGCGGCAGACCCTTATGACATCCTTTTGGGGCAAGTGCTTTGTTATATCTGTCCTTTTATATCCTGTTAGGATTAAAAAAGCATCATCAACGCATAATGCCTTAGCAAGGTCATCCCAGGATTCGCCAGCCATTAAAAGCCCATATCCATGCGGCGGCAATCTTCCAGTAACTCTCTCCAATGTCTTTATTCTGCGTACGCTCCGGCCCAATCTTTTAGCAAGTTGCGCCTGGCTTAAACCTTCTGAGAACCTGAAGCCTTTAATGCGCTCTCCTATTGTTTTTTTAGGCAATTTTCTCAGTAAATCATTTTCCCATTCAGACCTTCTGAAACCAGCGCGGAACCAGATAGGCTCTATGCCCAGCACTCTCCCAAGAGGCTCCAAGAATCTGTCTAGCTGATAAGAGCTTATATCGTCTTTTTTTAGAGAATAAATAAAACTATGAAAACTCATACCAGGGTATCTTGTAGCCATAATACGGTCTATGTCTTTTACCGTCACTTTCCTATTGGCCATGGCCTGCCGAATCCTGATATAAACAGCCTTGTAAGAAAAGTCTCCTTTGTAATCAGAAACACCTTCTATGTCAGAAAGCATATTCCTTGCCACCCCGGTTACAAACCATTTTCTGCCAAAATGCAGCACAGGAAAACCTTTT
>CAKKRB010000288.1 GCA_919902485.1 Omnitrophica bacterium GWA2_41_15
TCAGAGACCTTCCAGAATTTATTCCTCACGCCGTGGTTATCAACCATATCCACTACCGGCTTTGATTTCATTTCATTCTTAATCAAATCAGCTATAGACTTGTCCTGGTCTTCGAATATCGCGAATATGGGGCCCAGGTTCGCCTCAATAGCGCGAATAAGCTTGGCCCTGTCTTCCTTGGGGGCAGCCAGGGTGTTTTCATGGGGATACACAGAAGAATCTTTTCTATCAAATTCTTCGAGTTTTAAAAGCGCTATAAAGCCTGTTCTTTTTTTTATTTTAGCGTCGAGCTTGAATTCCTGCAGGTTTATGTATACGCTGGGCTCGGGGTCTTTTTTTAAAACTCCTTTTTTCTGCCAGTCTTTAAGATATTTTCCGGCGCGGGTGTATTTATTATTATTTTCGTCGTCTCCCGGAGAATCTTTCCCCAGAAGCATGCGGACTATATTGTACTGGCTCATCTTGTAAAGCTGGCCCTGCTCTTCTTTGGGTATTACATCGTAAGGAGGCGCTGTAACAGCTGACATATCCTTTATTTTTTCCAGGTTATAACGGGTGCCTTTAAAAGGCGCGATATTTGCCATAAGTTAAATGAGCGCATAATTTACGCGACTGGAAGAAGCGTAAATTATTGTGCGAATTTAATCCCGAGTCCGCCACAGAACTTTGGCGGACGAGGGAACTCTCTTTTTCTTGAGATTGCTTCGTCCCGACTTTGTCGGGACTCGCAATGACGTACATTTAATACTATAAATTAAACTTCCTATTGTTCCGCCAATGAGGTCCGCTGTCAGATCAAAGACGTCGCAAGCCCTGAAAGGCACAAAAATCTGGTGGAATTCGTCTGAAGCTCCGTAAGCGACAGTTATAAGGACTGCAAACATTATAAAATTTTTATTGAAAACTACACGAGGAGAATTCTTAAGCGCCCGGGCCGCAAGGATTCCGAAAATAGAATATTCAACTATGTGAATAAATTTGTCAAAATATGGTATGGAAATGCTGGGCAAAGGATGCGAAAGACTGGACATATAAAATATAATCCCTGCATACAAACATAAAGGCGCCCAGTATTTAAAAATATGCTTCATTATGTTATTTGCATCCCTTTTTATCGCAAGTCAAGCAAGGACTTGGGACTTGTTCCTTTTTTGCCTTTTCCTTATAACTGGAACTTCTGTGATCAGTAGTATAAAAACCAGGGCCTTTGAATATAAATCCTCCGCCGGAACCTATAAGCCTTTTAACCTTGCCCTTGCATTTTTTATCAGGGCAGGCGGTTAAAGGCTTATCTTTCATGCTCTGCGATATCTCAAAAGTCTTTTTGCATTTTTGGCATTCGTATTCGTATGTGGGCATCTTGATCTCCTTATTACGCGAAGCTTCGTCCCGCCCTTTTGGCAAAGCCAAAAGAGCGGGGCTTCGCTTCGCTACTCCAAAAACTTTATTTCTTGAATAATCTTTTCACCTTGTCCATAAAAGACGTGGAAATAGGATTGATGCTCGCGCTACTCGCCTTCTCAAATTCCTTTAAAAGCCTTTTCTGTTCTGAATTCAGGCGCACAGGGGTTTCCACTATTACTTTTACCATCTGGTCGCCTGTGCCGTAACCCCTGAGATTTTTCACGCCTTTGCCACCCAGCCTGAATATCCTGCCTGACTGGGTGCCTTCAGGAATGCGCATCATTACATTGCCTGTAAGAGTAGGGACTTCCACGTCTCCGCCCAGGATAGCCATGGTAAAACTGACAGGCACTTCGCATATTATATCATAACCATGCCTCTGGAATATAGCATGGTCTTTTACATGTATATAAATATAGAGGTCGCCTGATGACCCGCCTCTTGAACCAACATCTCCTTCGCCCTGGACCCTTAAACGGGAACCTGTGTCAACGCCCGCGGGAATAGTCACCTCTATCTTTTGAGTGTTTCTGACTTTACCTGCTCCATCGCATTTAGCGCATGGACTTTTTATAGTAGAGCCTTCGCCCCTGCATTTAGGGCAGGTCTGCGAGACATTAATAAAACCAGCTGAATACAGAACCTGACCTCTTCCGTTACAGGTAGGGCAATCAGTCTTCCTGGTGCCTGGTTTAGTGCCAGAGCCGTCACAAGCGTCGCATGTTTGATGCCTTGGGATATTTATAGTTTTTTTAGTCCCGAACGCAGCTTCTTCAAAAGAGATCTCCATTTCAAATTCAAGGTCTCTGCCTCTGCCAGGGCCACGGCTTCTCCTATGGGAAGTGCCTCCAAACATTCCAAAGCTGCCAAGGATTTCCTCAAACATATCCCCGCCAACACCCATATCTTCAAAGATGCTTGAAAAATCAGCGTTTCTGAATATGTCCTCTGAAGAATATTTAGAGTCAATGCCTGCGTGGCCAAACTGGTCATACTGGCTTCTTTTCTGAGAGTCAGAAA
>CAKKRB010000289.1 GCA_919902485.1 Omnitrophica bacterium GWA2_41_15
TGAGAGTGAGTATTTTGTTAGCCGGTTAGCCAGTGAGCCGGTTAGCCGGTTAGCCGGTGAACCAGTTAGCCGGTTAACCGGCACACCGGCAAACAGGCTCACCGGCAAACCAAATACCGATGAAGAAACCTTCCGTCTTATCTCCGAACAACTAATGAAGGAAATCATTATCCCCGCAATTACTAAGGATATCAATGAAGACCAGCGGTATGCGCCCCTGCGGCAGGTGTATTATTCCCTTATTTTAGCTGAGTGGTATAAAAGAAAGGTTAACCGGTTAGCCAGCGAACCGACAAACCGGCACACCGACAAACCGGCACACCGGCCAACCGGCACACCGGCCAACCCTTATACCCCCTACATCAACTCCGGAATAACCGCTGGCCTTGAATCAAGCGCTCCCTGGTCAAAAGACGCGTTGTTCCAGGAATACCTAAAATCTTATACTCAAGGGGAATACAGCATTAAAGATACTATTTTCGGTTTAAAGCGGATGTATTTTAGCGGGGGGATAGTTATGGCTTTTGGTGACACTGCTAATTCTTCGCCAATAGAGATAATTCCAGTTGCCGCCAACTCACCAGTACTAGTAGAAGATAATTCAACCTTAAAATATAATCTTCCTATAATAAATCAGAACGGAGAAAGTCTTCTAGTAAATTCTGAGGTTATAATCCCTGGAGGCGAATCCGTCGCCTTACCGATTTCATTAGAAGGAGCAGAGATTAAAGAGATGCCTGACGGTATAAAAATTTATCTATTGCCCGAAGCTATTAATAAATTAAAGAAGCTATATACTATTATTTGCAGCAGAAAAGTAGATGTTGGGATAAGCGCTATTGGCTTGACAAGAGAAACTTCTGGAGGCATAGCGGTAGTTGATTTGGTTATTCCCGAAAAAGTCTTTGTTATGGAGAATCAACTTATAACAGCATGTGAAGAACAATTAAGAAAATTGATTAATTCGAAAGAATTGCAATTATCTTTAGATGATGAGAAAATAGTATTGAAAAACAATGTAGGCGAAAAGATTTTGTTGGATGATTTTAAATTAGGGTTTTTAAAAAAACATTTTTTAAAATTAACCAATATCGAAGAATCAATTTTGTCTAATTACGCCAACCTTAAAAGCTATATAAAACAACAAGGGGTTATCATATTAGAAGGTGGCTGGGATATTATTATATCAAGTCTGTATTCGATAATTACAAGTCAATACGAAATGAAAGTTAAAGAAGAAGCTAAAAAACGAGGATTAAAGATAGGTTTTTTCACACATCTCCATCCTATGCCTAATTCTCGTATTGTTGCGCAACTACTACCAAATAAACCTGCGAAAGAGATGGAATTATATTACGATGAGTTTCTGAGACCTTCCCCTGCCGATATAAAATTCATGGAGAGCTTTGATATTCGATATTTTGAGATTAGAGCGTTCGGTTTTCCGGAAAATCCATTCAACCATGATATAATGACGAGCCGATGGTATAATATTTTAGGTTTTATTAAAGATATAGAAGCAGTGAAAAAAGAGAATTTTAATTTATCCGGCACCATCGGCTCGCCGACTGTTCCAGAACAATCCGTCTCTTCGGTGGCGGCAAAAAAGTATACCGAGAAATTTATTCAAGAATTCGGTACTCTTGATGATAATTTCGGCGGCGCTAAGGAATTAAACGACCCAAAAACTAGGGCACAAGCAATCAATAACGATATATATTTTAATTCATTATGGTTAGACAAAATGACTCTTGATGAGATAGAACGGGTTGCCGCCCATGAAGTTCAGCATACGCGTACAGTTTTCCTGCTAAAAAAAAGAGATATTCTAGGAGGGCTCCACAATGTGACAGCATTCCAAGAATTACAGCAACGTATAGGAAGATTATATGATAAAATTATTCAAGAAAAAGGCAATGTGCTTGCGAAACCTAGAAACCACTATCAATCAAGCTCGGAGCTTTTATCACTTTTAAGAGGTTATCAAGTTTATCTAAAACAAAAAAAGAAAGGTATAAGGACCAGAATTCAGCCTTATGAATTTATTGAGGCATTTACGTCAAAAGACTTACATTTTTTAAATGAAGATTATTTGTTTAAGATTACAAAAGGTTTTGAACGTGAGATAGG
>CAKKRB010000290.1 GCA_919902485.1 Omnitrophica bacterium GWA2_41_15
ATCTAGGCCTAAAAAATTTTTTATAATAACATCGCCTGCGCTTAACGGCTTTTGAACTTTGATTTTTTTAATCTCATTCATGGCTTCAAAAATTCTGGATTTGGGCATAGGCTTGTCGGTCCTGACAGGAATCATTTTTAACTCCAGCCCCTGGCCTAGGATAACAGAGGTTAGTATCCTGGCAGGATTTTCAACTTCAGACATAGCGTATTTCTCGCCCTTGGGGCATTCGTTGCCAGTCACTTTTATAACCTTGCCATTCTCAACATCAACTGCCAACCTGCAGCTCTTTGGACATTCTATACACGTTAATTTTTTATTCATTTTGTCTTAGAAAGTTTGCAGCGAGCTTACCTGTGTTAATACTGTCTTCTGTAACAGAATCCACAATATCATACACTTTAAAAGAATTCCCGCATACAAAAATCCCAGGCGCAGATGTCTTATTCTCTTCTATTCTGACGCCTGCGGCCTCTATAAGCTCATTCTCAGGAATCAGGCCCACTGCCATCAATATGGTATCGCATGTAATCTCAAACAGCGACCCAAAAACCTCGTTAAAATTGTCATCCACCCTGATAACGCTGACCTTTTCAACTCTGTCCTTTCCATAAATCCTGGATATCTTGTGGCTGAAATAAACTGGTATGTCAAAATCCTCAACGCATTGCGCCATATTACGCAGAAGCCCTCTTGTTTCTTTTTGAATTTCAACAATAGCTTTTACCTTTGCGCCTTCTAGCACAAAACGCCTGGCCATAATAAGGCCTATATCTCCTGAGCCAACCACCACAACTTCCTTGCCAGGCAAAAGCCCCTCTATATTTATTAATTTCTGAGCCAGGCCTGCTGAAAAAATCCCGGCAGGCCTTGTGCCAGATATATGAACCATTTCTCTTGTCTTTTCCCTGCAGCCTGTGGCCATTATCACTGCTTTAGCTTTCACTGTTTCTATCTTGCCTGGTTTTAAAAATGTGACTATCCTGTCTTTTGTCAGCTTAACCGCAATAGATTTTAAACTGACTTCTATGCCTGGCATATCCTTTACCTTGTTTATAAACCTGCCTGCATATTCAGGGCCTGTTAATATCTCCTTGAAATAGCTCAGGCCAAATCCTGTATGAATACACTGATTAAGAATCCCGCCAAGATACTGGTCCCTTTCAATAAGCAGGATATCCTTTATCCCGTTTTCATGCGCTGAAACAGCAGCTGCCATGCCAGCTGGCCCTCCGCCGACTATTACCAGTTCTCTTGTAACCACTCAAACCTCCTCCACCTACAGGGTGGAACCTGTCCCACCCCGTAGGTGGAAGCGATCTTCCTTGACTATTTCTGAACCTTTGCCTCTTTTTGTTATAACCATGAGAGGTAATTTTCTTTCTTCAGCTAGGATTTTCATAATCCTTGTTGTGCAAAAGCTTCCATGGCACCTTCCAGCCTGAGCCCTGGTCCTGAATTTTATGCCATCCATTGTTCTTGCGCCTAATTTTACTGCATCCCTGATTTCTTTTGCAGAAACCATCTCGCACCTGCACACAATATCTCCGTAAGAAGCGTCTTTTTTTATAAGCTTTTTTGTTTTCGAAAACGGCACAGCAAATAACTGCATTGTCTTTTTGCAGTGGGCGTGGAATATAAATTTCTTTTTAAGCGTAAGCCCATTTTTTCTAATGATATTACAGACTAAAAGCGCTATTGCAGGGCTTGCTGTCAGGCCAGGAGACTGTATGCCTGCCACATTAATAAATGCCGGGGCTTTGTCCTCATGCCTTATTATAAAATCATGCCCTGACACAGGCCTTAACCCTGCAAAATAGGCAATTATATCCTTATCATTTATAGAAGGAATCAGGCGCCTGGCAGATACCAAGACCTTATCAAGCCCTGCTTCAGACGTGGACAGGTCTTCTTTGTCTTCAACTTCTTCAGCTGTCGGCCCTATCATAGGATTGCCGTCAGCAGTTTTTATAATCAGTACGCCTTTTGACGTCTTTGAAGGCAATGGAAAAATAAGATGCCTTGCAAGATTTTCTTTTTTCTTATCCAGAATAAATTCTTCGCCCTTACGAGGTTTTATTTTAAAACCATCTATGCCGAGCATTTTAGATATGTCATCCGCGAATAAACCTGCGCAATTAATAACATATCTTGCCTTGAACAAACTTCTTGGTGTAATTATTTCAAATTCGGGCTTTGTATGAATAATATTTTCAACTTCAGCTTCAGTAAAAATCTCAACTCCGTTTCTAACAGCGTTCTCTGCAAGGCTATAGACCATACGGTACGGGCTTATAATGCCTGCGGTAGGCGCATAAAGCGCGGCAACTGCTTCAATGTTAAGATTTGGTTCATTTTCTCTGAGCCAGATTTTATCTACTATCTTTAATCCTGACACGCCAAGAGCTTCAGCTTCTTTTTTCAATTGCAGAAGCTCTCTGGTTTCTTCCTGGTTAAACGCAATTATTAATTCACCGACTTCTTTAAAATCAACGTTTAATTCCTTTGAAATTTTTCTTACAAGGAGATTTCCCTGAACGCATAAACGGCCTTTTATGGAACCCGCAGGATTCTGGGTTCCAGGATGGATTATTCCTGAATTTGATTTTGAAACTCCAAAAGCTGGCTCTTCTTCTTTTTCCAGAAGCGCAATATCCAGTTTATAGCGAGATAGTTCTCTGGCAATTGAAGTGCCTACTACGCCCGCCCCGATTATAACAACATCATATAGTTTCATTTAACTTTATGCCGTTAATTCACAAACGAGTATGACTTGTTTGTGAATTAACGCGGCAGGACAGACAAAGTACGGCCTACTGCATCAAGCCAACCTTTGTATAGATTTATGGCTTCAGCGTTGCGCATCTTTGGCTTGAAGACCCTGTCCTTTTCCCAGCATTTTTTTATCTCATTGGAATTCTTCCAGTATCCTGTTGCAAGGCCTGCAAGATACGCAGCCCCCAAAGATGTGGTTTCTATCACTTTCGGCCTTACTACATTTATCCTCAGAATATCTGCCTGAAACTGACATAGAAAATTATTTGCTGAAGCTCCGCCGTCAACTTTCAGGTCTCTTA
>CAKKRB010000291.1 GCA_919902485.1 Omnitrophica bacterium GWA2_41_15
CCTTGTATTGGGCCAATATCGGTTTTTCAATTTCCTTGGGAAGCTTGTCTTTTATCTTGGAAAATTTTTCTCTTGTTTCCAGGGCTGCAAAATCCATATTTATGCCTGGTTCAAATTCCATCCATATCCTGGATTCGCCTGCCTTTGACGTGGAATATATATTTTCAAGATGAGTTACAGTGGAGACCGCCTCTTCTATGGGCTTGGTAACCATGCTCTCGACTTCCTGCGGAGGCATGCCTCCCCTGACTTCTATAATTATACTTATGTCTCCGTAGGAGATATTGGGCTTGAGTTCAACAGGAAGCCTCGTGAGCGCAACAACGCCTACAATAACAATACCTATAAAAAGCATTGTTATGCTTACCGGCTTATTAACTGAATAACTTGAAAGGGACATGTATTATATCCTACACCTTTAATTCGTACCACCTTCCCGGGCCCAGCGGGCCTTCGGCTTTCAGAAACCCTTTGTCAGATAGATGTTTTAAATCACGCGCCGCAGTAGGCACTGATATCTTAAATAAATCAGAGTATTCTTTTCTTGTAATCCTTCCTGTTTTCTTCATATGCTCCAGTAACTGGCTTTGTCTTTTATTCAAAGCAGGAACCACACCACCTCGGAGGTGGACAGGTTTGTCCACCTCCGAGGTGAACAAAAGAGATTTTTCCAAGGCCTTTGAAGGCACTACAACTATTTCTGTTTTTTGCGCTGGCTCAGGAGCAGTTTTTATTGGCTTAAAAGGCTCTATCTTGACAGGCTCTGTTTTATCTGGTAGGGGACGGTCGCGACCGTCCCCTACAATAGGTGCAACCTGCGGCTTTTTCCTTTCCAGCCAGGATGCTGACATAACATAAAGAGCGGGTATTACAAAAAGCGTCAGGAAAGTGCAGACAGTAAGCCCCCCCATAACAGTTATTGCCATAGGCGCCTGGAGCTCAGAACCCTCTCCCAGCCCAAGGGCTAAAGGAAAAAGTCCTAAAACTGTGGTAAATGAAGTCATCATAATAGGCCTGAGCCTGTTTTTCCCTGCCTGCATGCAAGCACCAGTGATATCCAGGCCTTCAGACCTGAGATTATTTACCTTATCTATTAAGACTATGCCGTTATCAACAACAATACCTCCAAGCATTATAACGCCGAGTATTACTACAACGCTTATAGGAGTGTGCGTCAAAAATAAAACCCATGTAACGCCTATTAAAGATAAAGGCAGGGTAAACATAATGAGAAACGGCTGCCAGAATGACTCAAATTCGCTCGCCATAATCATATACACCAAAAGCACTGAAAGAATCAATGCAAACATCAAACTTAAAAACGATTCTTTCATCTCCTGGTTTTCTCCGGCGAGCTCGATTGTAAAATCTTTTTCAACCTGTTTCGCTGCCTGCTTTTTTATATCAGCATGAGCTGCCATTACAGAATCTATTATTGTATTAACGTCCTGTATTACCTTATCCAGGGCCCTGCCTGTAACATTTGCAGTCATCATAATTACTCTCTGCTGGTCCAGCCTTTTTATCTCGCTTGGGCCTACTC
>CAKKRB010000292.1 GCA_919902485.1 Omnitrophica bacterium GWA2_41_15
TTATGCGCTTATCGCTGAATGCGGTATTGCCCAGGATGTCTATCTTTTTTACAACTGCCCTTGCCCCTTCTTCTATCGTAAATATTACTTTTGAGGAATCTGTTTTTTCATCTACATCAATCTTATAAGTAACGCTCACCCACGGATAGCCCTTTTTCTCATACAGGTCTTTTATCGCATCAGCGTCTTTTTTAAGCTTTCTCTCGTCCGCAAATTCATTTAACTTTGACTCCACCATGCCTTCCAGTTTCTTCGCGTTAAAAACCCTGTTTCCGATAAAGAAAACCTTGGTCAGGGGCTCCTTTTCTGTAACAGTGAAAGTAACGCCTACCCCGTCCTGCACATCTTCCACAGAAACGCTTACATCGCTGAAATAACCCAAAAGATAAAGCCTCTTTATGTCTTCATCAACTACCTTCTGGGAAAAGGCATCGCCTTTTTTTGTCTTCAATTTTGAGAGGATTGTGGCGCCTGAAACAGTCTTGTTATTTTTTACATCTACATATTTTACCAGCTTCTGGCTGGCCCCTTCTTCGCCAAAGGCAAGCAGATTCAGCAAAACCGCTGATATCAGACTAAAGGATAAAATTATAAATAAAGCTGCTTTAAATTTTGTCATTTAATTTAATAGAGATTGCTGAAAAACTGGTAGCCGCAGGCTTTAGCCTGCGATATATTGCGCAACCTAAAGGTTGCGGCTACCATATATGGAGACTAGAGAGACTTTTTCAGCGCTCTCTAATAATTTTATTTAATAAATCAATATAGCATATATATAAAACTGTGTCAATATCGACTTTTCCCTGAAGAATGCTGTAGGGAACGGTTTGAAACCGTTCCCTACTAAAATGTCTCTTCTGCTACAAGACCTTCTTCCCTCAAAGCCAGGTTGTCAAACTTTGCGTAATCCTTGACAAAAGCGAGTTTTATAGACCCTACCGGCCCATTACGCTGCTTTGCTATGATAACATCTGCGATTCCTTTATTTTCCTCTGTGGGATTATAATATTCTTCTCTTAAAAGAAGCCCTACCACATCAGCATCCTGCTCTATGGCGCCTGATTCCCTCAGGTCTGAAAGCTGGGGCCGCCTGTCCTGCCTGCTCTCAACTGCCCTTGAGAGCTGGCTGACCGCTATTAACGGCACGCTCAATTCCCTTGCAAGCGCTTTTAACGAGCGCGATATTTCTGATATCTCCTGCTGTCTGTTTTCAGCGCCAGGCATACCCTGCATCAATTGCAGGTAATCAACAACTATAAGCTGTATGTTATGCTGGGATTTCAGCCTTCTTGCTTTTGCCCTGAGCTCAAGCACTGAAAGCCCTGCTGTATCGTCTATAAATATAGGCGCGTCTGAAAGTTTCCCTGCGGCGTTTGTAAGCTTCGGCCAATCTGACTGCGACAGAAAACCTGTCCTTACATTATGGGCATTAACCCTTGCGTGGGAACACAGCATCCTCTGCACAAGCTGCTCTTTCGACATTTCAAGGCTGAATATAACAAGCGGAATTTTTTCCACCACGCCAACATGTTCTGCTATTGAACTGACAAGAGCGCTTTTACCCATAGAAGGCCTGCCAGCAAATACTATAAGGTCTGATGGATGAAGCCCTGCTGTCAAGCTGTCAAAATCAGTAAATCCCGTTGATATCCCTGTAACATGCGCCTTTTTCTGATAAAGCTGGTCTATGGTTTCTATGCTGTCTTTTATTATCTCTTTAAGGGGCACGAAACTTGATTCTATCTTTCTGGAAGATATTTCAAATATCATGCGCTCTGCTTTATCCAGGATATTTTCCACCTCGCCCTGCACGTCATAACTTTCTGAAATAATGCCTGTAGCTGTCGAGATGAGATTCCTGAGTATGCTTTTTTCTTTCACAATGGTTGCGTAATGCCTTACGTTTGCGGCTGTAGGGACAACAGTGGTGAGGTTTGTAATATAGGTGGATCCGCCTACTTTATCCAGGTCCCCTGCTTTTTTCAATTCCTCGATAAGGGTCACCATGTCTACTGCCTTGCTGTCGCTGTATAGTTTTACCATGGCCTCGAAGATCCTGCGGTTCGCGTCATTGTAAAAAGTGGAACTGTCGAGCATCTCCACTCCATAGCCGATAGCTGTTTCTTCTATAAGCATTGAACCCAGGACAGCCATCTCTGCCTCCAGGTTCTGCGGCGGCATTTTTTCGAAATTCAAATCTATTTTATCCATAAATCATTTTTTGACTACCCACACCTTCACTTCAACTGTTACTTCAGGATGAAGTTTTACAGACACGTGATAAACGCCTAGTTTTTTTATAGGCTCTTCCAGGATTATCTGTTTCTTATCTATTGCCAGGTCTTCTGCTTCAAACGCATGGCTTATATCCTGGCTTGTAACGCTCCCGAAAAGCTTGTCGTCATCCCCTGCCTCTACAGTTATTGTGCATGAAAGAAGCGCCAGTTTTGCTTTTATAGCCTCAGCCTCTTTCTTTTCCCTTGCGGCAGCCAGCAGTTTTTTCTTTTTTATATCCTCTATTATCTTCAAATTTGAATTGATAGCTTCCCTTGCCAGTTTTTTAGGGAATAAAAAATTCCTGGCATAACCATCCTTTACATCCACGATATCGCCCATTGTTCCTATGTCCTTCACGTCCTCTACCAATATAACTTTCATAAAATTATTCTCCTACGTATGGCAACAGCGCTATATGCCTGGCTCTTTTAACTGCTGTTGCTATTTTACGCTGGTGCTTTGCGCAATTGCCCGTAAGCCTGCTCGGCATTATCTTTCCTTTTTCAGTGACAAACCTCTTCAGTTTTAAAGGATCCTTGTAGTCTATGCTTTCTGTCTTGTCCAAACAGAACCTGCAGGATTTTTTCCTGAAAAATTTTTCCTTGGAATCAAATTTTTTCTTCTTTAGTTTTTTTGCCCTCTCTTCTGAACGTCTTGGCATATTTATCTCCTGGTGTATTGCGTAGGGGCGGGTTTTAAACCCTCCCCTACATCGTGAATTTAATCAAAATGGCGCATCTTCCTCTGGTTTACTATTTTCTGCTGGCGCGTCTTCTACGAATGCCTCTTTTGTAGGCTCTGGCATCTCTTCAGTATCTGAGCCATGTTTTCCCGCAGGGCCTCCCAGGAACTGCACCCTGTCTGCAACAATATCCAGAGTGCTTCTCTTCTGTCCGTCTTGTTCCCAGGCCCGGTATTGAAGCCTGCCCTCTATAAATACAAGCCTGCCCTTTGTAAGATACTGGCTGCAGCTTTCTGCCTGCTTGCCGAATACAACCACTCTTACAAAACACACCTCGTCCTTTTTATCCCCATGCTGCGTCACGAAAGTCCTGTTTACAGCAAGGCCGAACGTGGCGACAGGCGCGCCGCTCGGCACATAACGAAGCTCAGGATCTCTTGTAAGGTTGCCCATTAAAAATACTCTATTAAAACCAGCCATGTTTTCCCCCTTTTTCTAGAGCCCTACGATAAGTATGCGCAATATAGATTCATTCAGCACAAGGTTTTTCTTTATAGCGTCTATTGCATCCGGGGTTATGCTGAATTTTATAAGGTAATATATACCTTCTTTATATTTTTTTATCGGATATGCGAACCTGTTTTTCCCCATTTCCCTTGTGTCTGATACAGACCCTTTGTGTTTTACTACCAGCTCCTGGATATGGGCCAGGGTTTTATCAAAATTTGTCTTGTCCATGTCTGGTTTTA
>CAKKRB010000293.1:0-5133 GCA_919902485.1 Omnitrophica bacterium GWA2_41_15
AAATGACTTGAAAAGCCCTGTGAACAAATCCTTAAACGCAAGCGTGTCAAATGTCATTTTCCAGTATATGGTAGAGCCTATCAGAAGCTTATAAACGCCTATTAAATAACCCCCTATTATGCCTATAAAATCAGCGTATACTGTCAGAAGAGGGAGCACAATGCAAAGCGCGAGAAAACGCGGCACTACAAGGTATTTTACAGGATTTGCAGCAAGCGTCCTTAAGGCATCGATCTGTTCGCTGACCTTCATTGTGCCAAGTTCTGCGGTAATACTTGCTCCTACCCTGCCTGCAATCACAAGCGCTGTCAGAACAGGCCCAAGTTCCCTCAGCATTGAAAGCGCCACAAGGCTTGAGATGTACATCTGGGCATTCATCTTTGTCAGCTGATATGCGCTTTGAAGCGCAAGCACCATCCCTGTAAATAAAGAAACTAGAAAAACTATAGGAAGGCTCATCACGCCTATCTTGAACATTTGAGTAACCCATTCTTTTTTTCTAAAAGGAAGTACAAAAACCTGGAATATGGTGCCTACCAGGAGATTAAATGTCCCGCCTATATAAATAAAGAAGTTAAGCGCTTTTACTCCGAGCTCTTTTATCCAGTCATACATAAAAACCCCTCAGAACCTCTTTTTATGCTCTATACCGAAAAATTCTTCGTTCTCTTTCAATTTCATCTGAAAGGCCTGGCCTGTTTCGTTCAGTTTATATTCCAGGCTCATCTCGTCCATGTTCTCTTTTTTCTGGAAAGGCGGCAGGCCTTCCCTGGCAACTGTCTTAAATCCAACAGATACCCTGTCTCCTATATCCTTGACCATCTTCAGGCTGTCTGAACCGTCTTTGCTTATATCCCATCCATCCCATATGATCATCTGCATGTCGGATTTTACTTTTATGCCCGCTATCGGATTGGAATTCGCAATATTCCTGAGGTCCAGATATCCTTCCATTGTAAAAGTAGCCTGGTTCTGCCTTATCCTGGATTCAACTATATTTATTATAGGCCCGGAGCCATGAATCCTTATGTTAGCTGTGTCATACCATATGGGCCCGATCTTGCCTGACCTTCCGCCTATAAAACCGCTTGATTCAAGATTTCTTATCGGGCCTTTTATGCTCAAAAGGCCATTCATTATGCCTGCGACAACATCGGGATGCCTGGCATTTGTCACTATAGCCAGGTCCCTGAGATTCGCCCTGAGTATTTCAAAATACAGGTTTGCTTCAAACGGTTCTTTTAACCCAACAGTCCCTTTTAAACTATAGGATTTCCCAAAATTCATCGAGTAGATCCTGATTTTATCTTTGGTGAGCTTGAAAAATATGTTCAGTTCCGGTAAAGGTTTTGAATTCAGCGTCATGTCATTGGAATAAAGTTTCCCTGCCATGCCGCCATTATCTTTTAACAACCTCGCCTTTAAAATAAGATTGCCTGAAACAAAGGCGCCTTTAAGATCCAGGTTATCTACTTTTAATTCTGAAACCAGCTCTTTATTATCAAAGAATCTGACATTTAAAGAAACAGCTTTATCAATACCAAAGTCAAATGCCTGCGCATTAGCCATAAAAGCAAAAATCACAGCTATAAACAGGGTTATAATTACAAATTTCCGCATATTTATTTTTTGTTATTTAAAAATTAATCTGCCGTTTTCAGCAAAAACATTCACAGGCTTGTCTTTTGTAAACCGCTTTGAAATAATTTCTTCTGCCATCGGATCTTCAAGATATCTCTGTATGGTGCGTTTTAAAGGCCTTGCGCCAAAAACAGGGTCAAAACCTTTTTCTATCAGAAAGTCTTTGGCTGACTGGTCAAGGTTTATGTAGATCGATTGTTCCTTCAGCCTCTTTTTAACCTCTTCCATCTCTATTTCTATAATTTTATAGAGATGTTCTTTTGTAAGAGGGTGGAATACGATTATATCGTCAATCCTGTTTAAAAATTCCGGCTTAAATGTCTTCTTTACCTGGTCCAGGAGCCTTTCCTTCATGTCCTTGTAGGTTATCTCCTGGCTTTCTGATTTAAAACCAAGAGAGCCCTGCTTTTTGAATATATCCGCCCCGACATTCGAAGTCATGATCATTACCGTATTCCTGAAATCCACTTTTCTGCCAAAACTGTCTGTAAGGCGGCCGTCTTCGAGGACCTGCAGTAAAATATTGAACACATCCGGATGCGCCTTCTCTATCTCATCCAGAAGCACCACTGAATAAGGCCTGCGCCTGACTTTTTCTGTAAGCTGGCCTCCTTCTTCGTATCCAACATAACCTGGAGGAGCTCCTACAAGCCTGGATACATTAAACTTCTCCATATACTCTGACATGTCCAGCTGTATGAGCGCATTTTCGTCTCCGAACATAAATTCAGCAAGAACCCTTCCAAGATGTGTTTTTCCGACTCCTGAAGGGCCGAGGAATATAAAAGATCCTATGGGCCTTTTCGGATCTTTTATGCCTGCCCTGGATCGCCTCACTGCATGGGCAATGGCGCTTATGGACTCATCCTGGCCGATTATCCTTTCGTGAAGCTCTTCTTCCATCTTCAAAAGCCTTTCTGATTCTTTTTGCTCCAGCCTGAAAATAGGGATACCTGTCCATTTTGCGACTATCTGGGCGATCATCTCTTCGTCAACCCTTGGCCTGGCTTCCATCCTGGCCTTTTTCCATTCTTCGCGGGTTTTATCAAGCCTGGCTCTTGCGTTTTTCTCTGCATCCCTCAGATTGGCTGCTTTTTCAAAATCCTGATTTTTTATCGCAGAATCTTTTTCTTTATGAATATTTTCAATCTCCTGTTCCATGTCCTTTATTTCCCTGGGCGCAGTCATAATAGAAAGCCTGGCCTTTGCTCCTGCTTCATCCATAAGGTCAATTGCCTTGTCAGGCAGAAACCTTCCAGCAATATACCTGTCCGACAGCTTGGATGCAGCCTCCAGCGCATCATCAGTGATCTCTACTTTATGATGTGCTTCGTATCTATCTCTCAGGCCTTTTAATATCTCTATGGTTTCATTGACGCTGGGAGGGTCTACCATGATTGTCTGGAAACGCCTCTCAAGGGCCGCGTCTTTCTCTATATGTTTTCTGTATTCATCCAGCGTGGTTGCGCCTATGCATTGTATCTCGCCTCTTGAAAGAGCAGGCTTCAGGATATTTGAGGCGTCTATCGCGCCTTCCGCGCCCCCTGCTCCCACGAGCGTATGAAGTTCGTCAATAAATATCATTACGTTTTCAGAGCGCTTTATTTCATCCATCACTGCCTTTATTCTTTCTTCGAACTGCCCCCTGTACTTTGTCCCTGCGACCATCAGGGCCAGGTCCAGGATTATCACCCGCTTATCTTTTAATACTTCCGGCACATCGCCTTTGACTATCTTCTGCGCAAGGCCTTCAACTATCGCGGTTTTTCCAACGCCTGCCTCGCCTAACAGCACAGGGTTATTCTTTGTGCGCCTTGAAAGTATCTGTATAACCCTCTCTATCTCGCCTTCCCTTCCTATGACAGGATCCAGCTTATTGTCTTTTGCAAGCTGGGTAAGATTTCTGCCGAATGCGTCAAGCGCAGGGGTTTTAGAGCCGGCCCTCTGCTGCGAAGCCTGGCCCTGGCTTTGCCCCTGACCTTGTTGAGGAGCCCCACCAAAACCAGAAGACATATTGGAACCTAAAAGTTCCGCTATTTCCTCCCTTACCTTATTAAGGTCAAGCCCCAGGTTTATCAGCACCTGAGAAGCCACTCCTTCCCCTTCTCTTATAAGCCCCAACAAAAGATGCTCTGTGCCTATGTAATTATGGCCCAGAGACCTGGCCTCTTCGCTCGAAAGCTCTATGACTTTTTTTGCAGTAGGCGTAAAAGGTATGTCCCCTGAAACAATAGTGGGCGGCCCGGGTTTCACAATCTTTTCTATCTCCATGCGTATTTGCTGCAAGTTCAGACCCATCTTCTGAAGCACAACTGCCGCCACTCCCTCGCCCTCTCTTAAAAGCCCGAGCAGCATATGTTCCGTGCCTATATAGTCATGATTAAACCTCTTTGCCTCTTCTTTCGCGAGAATTATTACCTTTCGCGCCCTCTCTGTAAATCTGTTAAACATTTGCATTCCTCCTGTCTATTGCTTGCTTAATTTATCCCTGATAATCTCCGCCCTCTTGACATCTCTCTGATTCGGGCTGAGTTTTTTCTTCTCTAATTTCTGGAGATGAGCTGGCTGCGTAATTACAAAAAGTTCGTTTATAAGAGTCCTGTCTGTCTGTTTTATGACACCCAGGTCAACGCCGAGCCTCACAAGCGATAAAAGATCAATGGTCTCTGTGCTTGTTATTATATGAGCGCTTTTCAAAGTACCGTAAGCCCTCCAGATCCTGTCTTCCAGGCCCTCTTTATTCTGAGAAAGAAGAGTTTCTCTCGCGCTCTTCTCGTGGTCAACTATCTGCTTTATAATCCTTTCTATATTATCAATAATATCCTCTTCCTTGTGACCGAGTGAAACCTGATTTGAAATCTGAAAAAAATTTCCGCTTGCTTCTGTGCCCTCGCCGTAAAGCCCCCTGGCTGTAAGGCTGAGTTTTGTAATTGCCTGCAGGACCTTGTTTATCTGTTTGGTCATTACAAGCGAAGGGAGATGCAGCATCACAGACGCCCTCATGCCTGTGCCCGCGTTTGTAGGGCAGGCCGTGAGATATCCGAAATCCATGGAATACGCAAAATCCATGACATTGCCCAGCTCAGTGTCTATGTCGTTTATTATCTGCCACGCCTCTTTCAGGTTAAAACCTGATTTCATGACCTGTATGCGAAAATGATCTTCCTCATTTATCATTATACTGATTACCTCGTCAGGGCCTATGCAGAGGCCCTTATTATCAGCATCTATCATATGCTCCTTGCTCATCAGATGCCTTTCTACCAGGAATTGCTTATCTATAGGGTCTAATTTGCCTATTTCAACGCATAAAGAATCTTTTAATTTTTTAATGGAAAAGATGCCCTGCCTTGCAATATCCATAATAGATTCCTGTTCTTTCTTGCTGGCCCAGTGAGAGAAAGGATAATCCGCAAGGTTTCTCGCAAGCCTTACGCGCGAAGACATTACTATGTCGCACACAGGGCCTGTGCACCTGATCCACTCGCCGGT
>CAKKRB010000293.1:5233-6329 GCA_919902485.1 Omnitrophica bacterium GWA2_41_15
GTTATCTGGTCATCTATTATTTCTGTAAGATGCACTGTTGCCTGGTTTTTGCCGCATACATTGCAAACCATTGATTCCTCCTGTTAATATTTAACGCCGTCTGTCTTTGTAATGTTTCTAAATTCTTTCATGAGCTTCAAGGTGTTTTTCCCAGGTTTTCCGTCTCCTATGATTCTTTTGTCAACACGCACAACAGGTATGATTTCCGCTGCTGTGCCTGTGAGAAAACACTCGTCGGCTGTAAAGATATTATGCCTTGTAATAACGTCTTCTTTCGCTGTCATGCCTTGTTTTTTTGCAATGTCCATAACGCATGCCCTTGTAATGCCTTTTAATATCCCAAGATAGGCAGGCGGGGTAATGAGCGCATTATCTTTTATGATAAAGATATTATCGCCTGTGCATTCTGCCACGCAGCCGTGGGCAGTAAACATCAATGCCTCTTCGTACCCGGAGTTTATGGCTTCTATCTTGGCCAGGATATTATTTAGATAATTAAGAGACTTGATCTGAGGGTTAAGGGCCTCAGGTATATTTCTCGGAGTGGGTACTGTAATAATGTCCAGGCCGTACTTATACATTTTTTCTGGATACAGCTTTATGTTATCAGCGATAATGATAATTGAAGCTGATTTGCATTTTCTTGGATCCAGGCCGAGGTCTCCTATGCCTCTTGTAACAATAAGCCTGATATAGGCGTTGTCTAACTGATTTAATTTAAGCGTTTCCACAACCGCCTTTATCATATCTTTCTTGGAAAAAGGTATCGTAAGCATGATGCCCTGGCTGGATTCATAAAGCCTGTCTATATGTTCTTTTAATTTAAAAACCAGCCTGTCATACGAGCGGATGCCTTCAAAAACACCATCCCCGTATAAAAGACCATGGTCAAACACGGAAATCTTTGCCTCGTTTTTCTCAAAATACTCGCCGTTGATATAAACCTTTAATCCCATAACATCCCCCCATCTTTCATTTCTATTATTTTATGCGCCCTCTTTGCAATTTCTTTGTCGTGACTAACAATTACAATCGCCATCTTATTCTTTTTATTCAGATTGAACAATATATTCAATATCTCCAGGCCCATTTCAGA
>CAKKRB010000294.1 GCA_919902485.1 Omnitrophica bacterium GWA2_41_15
AACAGCCCTCCCCTTGATACCATAAGCACAGTATCAGGCCTGGCTGTTAAACTGAAAAACGCGGAACTTGCGGAGAACAAAAATAAAATCCCAATGATTCTGTATAAAGCCCTTCCTGTCAGCCTTTCTCCCAGAATGCCAATGCCCCATACAATAAAAAGAAACGGTATGAAAAACCCTGCATAGCCTATGAGCTTAAATATCGCCCATGCAGTATATGCCCCGATTATTCCTATGTAATTACGGATGTGGATATTAGGCGTGGAGGTTTCAAAGCCGATATCGTAAAGCGAGTACGAGATCATTGCTGCCAGTAACAACAGAGCCAGGACAAACAGCCCGATAGAAACTATAAGATCTCTCTTATCTTTGCTCATGAACCGCCTCCGATCGCCGAACGGAGTAATTACTCCGTTCGGCGATCGGTATAGGTATAGTTATGCTTTCAAAAATAGAATCACAATTATACCCAGTAGAATACAATACGCCCCGAACCAGTGAAACTTATTTTTATAAAGAATCCTCAGTAATAACTTTAACGAAATAATTCCGACAATGCAGGATACAAAAAATCCTATAAAATAATTTACATTTATTCCTGTAAAATTAAACCCCGCTTCTTTTATCTTAAATACAAACGCGCCAAGTATTGCAGGTATAGACAGCAAAAATGAAAACTTCGCAGCTGTCTGGCCATCCAGCCCAAGAAAAAGCCCTGTAGATATCGTAGCTCCGCTCCTGGATATTCCAGGAAAAGCTGCTATGCCCTGGGCAAGGCCTATAACGCATGCCTTAAAGACTGTCATGCCTTCTGAACCAAGCCTTATAAGATTCCCTGCTATGAGCCATATGCCTGTGATTATAAGCATAAGCCCTACTGTTTTTACATTATTAAAAGCTGCCTCTATGTTTTTTACAAAGAACAGGACAATAACAAAAGTTACTGCGCTTGATATAAGAATTAATATACCTATTCTTTTTTTAGTCGTTATGCTTTCTATTATTTCTCTGCCAAATACTATAAATATCGCCGCCAGAGTGCCAAGATGCAGGAATATGTCAAAAAAAACCTCTGGTTCATTAAGTCCCATTAATTTATGCAAAATAACCAGATGCCCTGAGCTTGAAATCGGCAAAAACTCAGCTACGCCCTGCACCAACCCTGAAATTACTGCCTGTAAAAATGTCATCTTTTAAGTATTTGCCTGTTTTATACTGAGATTCAGCCTGCCCATCTCGTCTACCTTGATAAGCTTTACCCTTACTTTATCGCCTACTTTTACAGCGTCTTCTACATTTTTAATAAACTTGTCTGAAAGCTCAGACACATGCACCAGGCCTTCTTTCCCAGGCAATATCTCGCAGAACGCGCCGAAGTTCATAATTTTCTTTACAGTGGCTTCATAGATCGTTCCCACCTCAGGCTCGCTTGTAATGCCTTTGATTATATCGATCGCCCTTCTGGACGCATCCTCATTATCAGATGCCACAGAAACCTTTCCCTCATCATCAACCTCAATAGTAGCGCCTGTATCCTGGATTATCTTTTTTATAACCTTGCCTCCAGGCCCTATTAAAGCGCCTATCTTTTCCTTGTCTATCATTATTGTAGTTATCCTGGGCGCGTATTCTGATAATTCCTTCCTGGGCGCATTTATTGTATCCATTATCTTATTCAGGATAAACTCCCTTGCAGGGTTTGCCTGTTTTACTATTCGCCTGATAAGATCCATGCTTATGCCGTCGATCTTAAGATCCATCTGTAAAGCAGTTACCCCTGAATCAGTGCCTGTTAGCTTTAGATCCATATCGCCGTAGTGATCCTCAAGACCTGCAATGTCAGTCAGGATAGCGGCATTATCCCCTTCTTTTACAAGGCCCATTGCTATGCCTGAAACAGGTTTCTTAATAGGCACGCCTGCATCCATCAATGAAAGCGTGCCTGCGCACACAGTTGCCATACTGCTTGAACCATTTGATTCCAATATCTCTGACACAACGCGGACAGTATAAGGAAATTCTTCAGTTGAAGGCATAACTGCCTTCAATGCCCTTTCTGCCAATGCGCCATGGCCTATCTCGCGCCTGCCAGGGCCTCTCATGGGCTTTGTCTCTCCTACGCTGAAAGGCGGGAAATTATAATGAAGCATAAAGCTCTTTGTTTTTTCGCCCTCTAATGCCTCAAACCTCTGCTCGTCCTGGCTCGTGCCTAAAGTAGTGATGCATAAACTCTGAGTCTGGCCCCTTGTAAAAAGGCCTGAGCCATGAGTCCTTGGCAAAAGCCCTACCTCGCAGGTTATAGGCCTTATTTCTTCATATTTCCTGGCGTCTATCCTGATTTTTTTATCAAGAATATACTTTCTTACCTCAGTTTTTTCCACTTCAGACAATGCGGCCTTGATGTCAACCTCGCTAAGACAATCGTCTTCCTGGGTTAATTTTTCCATAATCTGCTTTGCGAGAATATTAAAGGCGTCTTCTCTCTGCTCTTTCGCAGGCAGGGAATTTATCTTTTTAAGCTCATCCAGAGAAAGCTTCTTTACTTTTTCATGCAACTCTTCAGATATAAGTTTCAGCTCAGGTTTAATTTTTTCTTTGCCGCATTTTTTCTGAAGCTCTTCCTGTAACTCTATGCTTACCCTTATGTACTCCTGGCTTAATTCTATCGCCTCCAGCATCTTTTCTTCCAATATCTGGTTTGCGCCAGCCTCCAGCATGATAATCCTGTCTTTCAAACCTGCGGAAATCAGATTTAAAGAACTTCCTTCAAGCTCCTTAAAAGTAGGGTTGATCACAAATTTATCGCCTACCAGGCCGATTTTTACAGACCCCATAGGCCCCATAAAAGGTATATCAGATATAACCAGGGCACATGAAGCCCCGATCATCGCGGGTATATCAGAATCATTCTGGCCGTCGCTTGAAAGCACTGTCGCGACAACCTGGATATCATTTATAAAACCTTTTGGGAAAAGCGGCCGTATAGGCCTGTCTATAAGCCTTGAGGTTAGAATTTCTTTTTCAGT
>CAKKRB010000295.1 GCA_919902485.1 Omnitrophica bacterium GWA2_41_15
CCTTTACTTCATAGTCAGGCCGTTTCCAGTTTTCTGTTGAAAACGCGTAAAGAGTCAAATACTTAATGCCCATTTTAAGGCATGCCTTTACAACATTTCTTACGGACTCCACTCCCTGCTTGTGGCCCATTACCTTTGGAAGGTTTCTTGCCTCAGCCCATCTTCCATTTCCATCCATTATAATCGCAATATGCTTTGGTATATTCATTTTATCAAAAGAAAAACGCGAATTCGCATTTGGTTAGAACACGATTCGCGTCTTCTTTTAATTTCATAAAAATTACGGTTATCGCTTTGCCGGTACTGCTGAAGAAATAGCTCCGGTAACAGCCTGTTCGGCCTGTGAAGCTGCGCTAGAAATTTCTGATTTTAACTTTAACTCAAGTTCTGCGTACGCTGTTTTAAGCTTACCTACCTCTGCCTTGGAAACATCCAGAGAGCTCTGCAGGCTATTCACAAGATTTGCCTGATTATCGGCCCGGGCAGTTATGCTGGTCACTTGAGCTGCTAAATCCTTTGCTTTTGCATTCAAGTCTGCTATCTGATCGCTAAGCTGCGCTGTTTTTATTTTCTCAGCGCTTAACTGCGCGTTTACGCTTGCTGCATAGCCTATAAGGGCAATACAAACAACAGCCAATACTGCAATAGCAATTACAAAGTTGGTTTTTGTCTTATCCATCTTTCCTGCCTCCCTTTTTTAACTCTCTCTTATGTCATTGCGAGATCCCGACTTGTCGGGGCCGAAGCGACCGAGGACGAAATGTCCGAGGAAGTGCCGAGTCCTTCGGACGAGGCCAATCTCTTGAGATTCCTCGCTTCGCTCGGAATAAGTTCGGACTTATAAGTTACGTCGTCCGCCTCAGGCGGACTCCGTAACTTATGTCCTCACTTACTTTTTATACTTTTTAAGCTGTCTCTCTATCTGCTGTTTTCTCTGCGTTATTTTATCCATATCCGCCTGGATCTTTTCCATATTTTTCGGCAAGATCACTATCTCAACTCTTCTATTCTGCTTTTTGCCTGCTGCCGTATCGTTGGAAGCCACGGGCCTGTATTCACCATAACCTATTGCAGCTACCCTTTTAGGATTTATATCTTTTTTATCCACAAGATAGTGCAGCACGCTGGTAGCCCTTGCAGTGGAAAGCTCCCAGTTAGATTTCCATTTGGAATGTTTTATAGGTTCATTGTCAGTATGGCCTTCGATGCCTATATTTCTGTCCTCCACGTTCTCTTTCAGGACGACTGCTATTTTATCAAGGGCTGAAAATGCCTCTGACTTGATATCTGTCTTTCCTGAATCAAAAAGCACTTCTGTCAGAAATACGATTGCGAGGCCTTTCTGCGCCATCTCAAGGCGCACGCTCTTATCGTCTATTTCCTGCTTTAACTTTTCTTCCAGAAGCTGTTTTGCTTTATCCAGCTCAGACAGCTCGTTTTCCTTCTCTGCCTGTAAACTTGAAAGCCTTGCATTCAGGGCTTCTATCTCGTTTCCAAGCGAATCTATCCTCTCCACATCGCTCTTATGCCTCATCTGAAAAGTCACAGAACATCCGGACAATACAAGAGAAGCGAGAACTAAAATTAAAACAGAAAATAACCGCCTATTCATGACCATAATATCTCCCTCCTGTGTTTCTGTTAATAATAATACAGCTATTATGTAAAGTCAATAGAAATTTGGTGCCATGCTGTACTATTTGAATAGTTAGGTTGCATTTTAATTATATTAGCTCTGCATGGCTCAGCGGGTTGAAAGGCCTTTTTGACGCGAGCGGGCATGGTGTTCTGCAAGCAGTCTGGGGCGTTCGGCACAGAAATGCTTTTGGGGGTGCGCTACGGCTTACATCTCGTTTTTTATGCCGAAAGTAGTCTTGACGGCATAAAAAACTTCGCTGTAAATCCTTGCGCACACCTGATATTCAAGAACCAAATGCGCCAAAACCTTTCAAATGTGCCTCAGACCCCAGCCTGCTTGCAGAACGAGCGAGCGTCAAAACGGAGCAAAATTTTCACGCTGGGAAAATTTTGCTCTCTAAAAGAACACTAGACTAGCCAGAGCTAAAGTGTAACCTAACATTGAAAACATTACGAATTTGGTGCCGCGCACCATCAAAAAGGCGCGTGGCGCTAAACATTGCTATCTTTATTTGAATAATGTATTCTTTATGATAAACGACGCAAACACAATGGAAACCATTGACATCAGCTTTATCAGGATATTAAGCGATGGCCCTGATGTATCCTTAAACGGATCCCCGACTGTATCGCCTACAACCGCTGCTTTGTGAGCAGAGGAACCCTTGCCTCCATAGTGGCCTTCTTCAATATATTTCTTCGCGTTATCCCACGCCCCGCCGGAATTCGCCATCATAACTGCAAGCACAAACCCTGTAACAGTTGCGCCCATGAGAAGCCCGCCAACTGCATTAATTCCCACCAAAAGCCCTACTGCAATAGGGGATATTATCGCTAAAAGCGAAGGTATAACCATTTCCTTTTGCGCGGCAACTGTCGCGATATTTACGCAGGCCGCGTAATCAGGTTTTGTTCTTCCTTCCATTAAGCCTGCGATTTCTTTAAATTGCCTTCTCACTTCCACAACAATCTTCGTTGCCGCTCTTCCAACTGCGGCCATTGTCATTGAACAAAATAAAAATGGAAGCATACCGCCTACAAATAAACCTATCAATACAGAAGGATTCATCAGGTTTAAATCCATTGTCTTGCCAAGCAAATACACCTGGTCCCTGTAAGCGGCAATCAAAGCCAGAGCTGTTAACGCGGCTGAACCAATGGCAAAACCTTTTCCAGTGGCAGCTGTTGTATTCCCCAGGGCATCCAGCGCGTCTGTCCTCTTTCTCACCTCAGGCGGCAAATGAGACATCTCTGCGTTTCCGCCTGCATTGTCAGCAACAGGGCCGTATGCGTCGGTTGCAAGAGTGATTCCAAGAGTAGAGAGCATGCCTACTGCTGAAATTGCTATACCGTATAATCCTGAATTGAAATTTGTAGCCCCTCCTGAAAGAAAATAGCTTGCCATAATAGCAGTGCAAACTACAAGCACCGGAATCGCAGTTGACATCATGCCAACTGCGATACCACCTATAATAACTGTCGCAGGGCCTGTAACAGTAGCGTCTGCGATTGTTTTAGTAGGTCTAAAAGTGCTGGATGTATAATATTCAGTTGAAAGCCCGATTAAAACGCCTGCTATAAGCCCTGATATGACTGACCAGTAAACCCCCATATGCTGCGGCCCAAGGGTATATTTAACAAGAAAATAAGACGCTATTGCCACAATAAGAGAGCTCGCAAACACGCCTTTCCTTAAAGCTGCCAGAAGCACCAGCTGATTTGCGTCTTCCTTGCTTCTTACAAAAAATGTCCCTATTATTGACGCCAGAACCCCTACTGCTGCCATAACCATTGGAACAGTAACTCCTGCCATGCCCAGGCCCGCAGCAACTCCTAACGCAGAAGTCGCGACAATAGAGCCCACATAAGACTCATAAAGATCCGCTCCCATGCCTGCGACATCGCCTACATTGTCTCCTACGTTATCTGCGATAACAGCGGGATTCCTCGGGTCGTCTTCAGGTATGCCTGCTTCTACTTTTCCTACTAGATCCGCTCCCACATCTGCTGCCTTTGTAAAAATACCTCCTCCGACACGGGCAAAAAGCGCCTGGGAACTTGCGCCCATGCCAAAACAAAGCATTGTAGAGGTAATAGCTCCTATCTTATCTGCGCCAAGAGGCAGAGGGTGCGCTGAATAATACCAATCTAGAAAATAATACCATATGCTAAGGTCCAGAAGCCCCAGGCCTACAACTGTAAGTCCCATAACAGCTCCGCTTGAAAATGCAACCCTCAAGCCAGCATTCAGGCTCTTCATTGCAGCAGCCGCAGTCCTGTTTGAAGACTGCGTGGCTATTGTCATGCCTATAAAGCCTGAAAGCCCTGAGAAGAATCCTCCTGTTAAAAATGCAAAAGGCACAAATATAGGCAGATATTTAAATAACGATAATGTCAGAAGAATAAAAAATACCACTATAAAAAATAAAGAGACGCCTATGTACTGCCTCTTAAGATATGCCCTTGCGCCTATCCTGACAGCGCTGGCTATTTCTTTCATTTTTTCATTGCCCTCATCCTTCTTAAGTATCGACACTGCCAGATAAAACGCAAAGCCTAGCGCCAATATGGAGCCCACAGGTGCTAAAAACAACATGCTATTGCCCCTTTCTATAAAAAAGGTTATCTGACGTTGTCTGAGGTTGTCAGAAGTTATCTGAAATTGCAGGTTACGAAAGGTTGCAAAAACAGCCTAAAGGCTGGGTTCCCTCACGAGGGAATTAACCCTTTAGGGTTTCATAAAGCAACATGCAGCCTCAGATAACCTTAGATAACATCAGATAACTTCAGACAACTTAAATCTTGAATGCCTGCTCCCTTTTCGACCCTACTGATACCATCCCTATTTTCACGTTCAGAAGCTTCGAAAGCCTGGCAAGATACTTCTTTGCGTTTCCCGGCAAGTCTTTATACTTCGTCACTACCGTAGTGTCTTCTGTCCACCCGGCGCACACCTCGTAAACACCTTCGCAGTTTTCAAGAATATCTATATCCGCGGGAAAATCTTTATATACCTTACCTTTATATTTATAACCTGTGCAGATTTTTATTTTATCCATTTCATCAAGAACGTCAAGTTTTGTAATAACTATTTCATCCAGGCCGTTGACTGCCACAGCGTGTTTTACTATAACTGCGTCAAACCATCCGCATCTCCTCGGCCTTCCTGTAGTTGCCCCGAATTCCTTGCCCTTAGTCCTGATTTTTTCCATAAGGGGTTTTTCAAATTCTGTTGGAAAAGGCCCTTCTCCAACCCTTGTAGTATACGCCTTTACAACTCCTATAACCTTATCTATCTTTGTAGGCCCGATGCCCGCGCCTGTGCACGCCCCGCCTGCAGTAGCGTTCGAAGAAGTCACGTATGGGTATGTGCCGTGGTCTATATCCAGAAGAGTCCCCTGCGCTCCTTCAAATAAAATATCCTTTTTCTCAGATATCGCTTTATTTAAAACCTGCGGCACATTGACCAGGTATTTTTTTATCTTCTTGCCGTATTCCAGGTATTCGCTGTAAATCTGTCCAGCGTCAAATTCGCTGGATCCTTCCAGATTAGCGTAAATCTTCTTTTTCAGGGTTTCTGGATTCACAAGGTCTATCATCCTTATGCCGCAGCGCGCCATCTTATCTATGTAACACGGCCCTATGCCCCTTCCCGTAGTCCCTATCTTGGCGCCGCGCCTTTTATCTATAACCTTATGATACGGCAATATGGCATGGCTGCATTCGCTTATCATAAGATTTCCGTCTATCTTTATGCCTTTTTCTTCGAGCATTTTTATTTCGCTCAAAAGCGCTTCAGGATCCACAACAACGCCGTTGCCTATTATACAAAGCTTATTTTTTCTGAGCATGCCTGAAGGTATAAGGTGTAAAATAAATTCTTTATCGCCTATAACAACCGTATGGCCCGCGTTATTCCCGCCCTGGTACCTGACAATTATATCAGCATCCCGGCTGAGAATATCAATGATCTTGCCTTTGCCCTCATCTCCCCACTGTGCACCTACTACTACTGTACAAGACATAAAAACTCCTTCACGCAACCTAAAGGTTGCGACTACCTAAATAGCAGGTAGCCGCAGGCTTTAGCCTGCGAAAAATTTATTATGGTGTCATCGTGAATATTTTTCTGGCTATCTCCGGATATTTTGCTATAAATCGCAGCTCGTCGTGCGTAAGCGGCTGCTGGGTATGCACATTTGCATATCTGACGAGTTCGAGCACATTTACAGCCTCTTTATCGTCTTTAAATTTTATCTCCAGTTTATCGTATACATTTCTGAATCCCTTTATGCCGGAATACTCGCCCGCGATAATCTGCCTGCCTGTTTCTATCAGCTCAGGCTCCCCTCTTCCCAGTTCTTCATAATCATAGAGTTCATAGTTACGCCTGTCTTTCAGGGCGCCGTCTGCATGAATACCTGATTCATGGGCAAATGCGTTTGCGCCGATACCAGGATGGTTTATAGGTATAGGCACCTTAAATGCATAGGAAGCGTACTTTCCAATCTTCCATGCGTGATTTAATTTGACCTTTTCATCAATTTGATATTTGCCTGCGAATCCGCTTGAATATTTAATAGCAAGTATGACAGAAACAAGGTCTGCATTTCCAGCCCGCTCTCCCATGCCGTTTACAGTAGTGTTTATATAAGCATCTACCCCTGCGTCGATTGCCGCTTTTGCCCCACTAACAGAACATGCAATCACCATTCCCAGATCATTATGGCAATGAAGCTCTATGGGTAATTTCACCTCGCTCGCCAATATCTTTATCCTCTTATAAATCGTAAAAGGATCGTCGTAGCCAAGCGTGTCGCAATACCTGAACCTGTCTGCGCCGTGATCCTTGGCCGCCTTTGCAAACTTTATAAGGTATGGCATATCAGTCCTTGACGCATCCTCTGCGTTTACGCCCACAATCTTCAATTTCTTTTTTCTTGCAAGATCCACTGCATCCGTCATCATGAGCAATATATCGTCTCTTGTCTTATTGCCCAGAAATTTTCCATTGGTCATCTGTTCAGACGTGGATATGGAAAGATTCAGATTTTCAACATCTGTTATCTCGCATGCTTTCCTAACATCCTCTTTTATGGCCCTTACCCATCCATTAAGGACAATAGGCTTTAAAACTCCCATTCTTACCAGCTCCATATTGGCATTCAGATAATTTGTCTCGTGACGCGTAACAGGAAAACCAAATTCGCTGCCATAAACACCCATCTCGTTCAGGAAGATGTTTATCATTGTCTTTTGAAGTTTGGCAAGGCCAAGCTTCGCGGTCTGCACCCCGTCTCTGTTGGTAACATCTATTAAATAAATTTTATTCTTTTTCATAGAATCTCCTGTGCAACATTTTACAATTTTATTAACGTTGCATCTAATATATTCTTTTCCTTCCTTATCTCATTCAATATTTTCTCCGAAACCTCGCTGTCCACATTCAAGACCGACAATGTCTTGCCGCCTGGCTTTTCTCTGCCGAATGTCATTGTAGCAATATTAATGTTGTTCTTTCCTAATATAGTCCCCATCAGGCCTATAATGCCGGGCACATCTATATTATGCGCAACTATCATATTACCTTCTGGTATAGCATCTACATGGAATTCATCTATTTTAACAATCCTGGCATCTTTTTTCGTAAACAGCGTGCCCGATACAGACCTTATGCCTGTGTCTGTCTTTAATTCCACGCTGATAAGGCTTGAATATTCCTCCAGCATTGTGGCCTTCATTTCCTCTACCTTTATGCCTCTTTCTTTCGCGACTATCACAGAATTAACATAATTGACAGTTTCCTGCAAAACCGGGGCAAGCACTCCCTTTACAACAGCCACTGTTATAGGAGATAGATTATACTTTGTCACATCGCCTGAATACTTGATCTGGATTTCCTGGGTCCTGCCCTTGGAAAGCTGCGATACCAGAGAGCCAATTTTTTCTCCCAGATTTATGTAGGGCTGCAATATCTTATAAAGCTCGAAATCAACGCACGGCACATTGACCGCATTCCTTATGCCGCATCCTAAAAGCGCGTCCCGGGCGCTGTCTGCGATTTCAACAGCCACATTTATCTGCGCTTCTTCAGTCGAAGCTCCCAGATGAGGCGTAAGCACAACCTTATCGCATTTAAACAAAGGATGGTCTTTTGCAGGAGGCTCTTTTTCATATACGTCAAAAGCAGCGCCTGCGATCTTGCCGCTAGCTATCCCTTCCAGCACTGCTGCCTCGTTTACTATCCCTCCTCTTGCGCAGTTTATAATCCTCACGCCCTGTTTCATCATTTCTATTGAACCCTTATCTATTATATTTTTTGTCTCGTCCGTAAGAGGCGCATGAACTGTTATATAATCAGCTCTCTTGAATATCTCTTTCACCTCAACTGATTCTATGCCGAGTTCTTTTGCCTTTTCTAGCGACAGGAACGGGTCATACACTATTACCTTCATCCCGAATGCAATAGCCCTTTTCGCAACCTCTGTGCCTATCCTGCCGAGGCCTATAATTCCCAAAGTTTTCCCGTATACTTCTGTGCCCATGAATTTTTTTCTTTCCCATTCGCCTTTTTTAACAGAAACGTCTGCCTGAGGTATATTTCTGGAAAGGGATAATAAAAGAGATACAGCATGCTCTGCAGTAGACATGGTGTTTCCGCCCGGCGTATTCATCACTATAATGCCTTTTTTGGAAGCAGCTTGAAGGTCAACATTGTCAAGTCCTACCCCGGCCCTGCCTATAAGCTTCAGATTTGTGGCAGCTTCTATTATATCTTTTGTGACCTTTGTCTCGCTTCTCACTAAAAGCGCATCATAGTCTTTTATTATTTTCTTTAATTCTTCCGGAGGCAGTTTATACTTCACATCCACCTGGAATTCTTTTACCTTTTTAAGTATATCCACGCCTTCCTGCGCCAACGGGTCGCTGACTAATATTTTAAACATACCTTCTCCCCTTTACCGTTAATTCACAAAACGAGTCATACTCGTTTTGTGAATTAACGAAATTATTTAAGCGTTTCTTCCAGCGCCCTTACGCCAGAACCCAGCTGAAATTTATATCCCATATCATTTAAAACTATTTCAAGAATGGCAAAACACACCACAAGGTCAGACGCCGTAATATAACCCATGGTAGCTATCCTGAATATCTTGCCTTTCATCTCGTCCTGGCCTCCTGCGATGCCTACCCCGTACTTATCCCTCATTGTCTTGACAAGCTTTTCCCCATCAATACCTTGCGGCACTTTTACAGCAGTAACCCCGTCTGAATACGCATCAGGCGCGAATAATTCCAGGCCCATTGCCTTTACGGCACTACGCACTGCCAGGGCCATTTTATTATGCCTTTCAAATATCGCTTCAAGGCCTTCTTCTTTTATTATTTTCAAAGCTTCCTTTAAAGCAATCATAAGGTTTATCGCAGGCGTAAAAGGAGTATCAGTCTTTGCTAGAGCCTTTCTGTATGCCTTAAAATCAAAATAATACTTAGGCAGGGTTGATTTCTCAATCAAAGCCCAAGCCTTGGGGCTTACGCTTACAAACGCAAGGCCAGGAGGTATCATTAATCCTTTTTGAGAACCTGACACCACAACATCAACGCCCCACTCGTCTGTTTTTATAGGGATAGCAGCCAAGCCGCTTATTGCATCCACCACAAGAACAGCTTCGTAATTTTTCACAACCTTGCTAACTGCCTCTATGTCTGTAGAAACGCCTGTGGATGTTTCGCACAGAGTGGCATAAACAGCTTTTATCTTTTTATCTTTCTTGAGAATTTCGTCTATTTTTTTAGGGTCAGCTGCCTTGCCCCATTCCACATCCAAAGCTGTGAATTCAATGCCATATGCCTGGCATATATCTCCGAATCTTTCTCCGAATTTTCCGCCCCTTACTACAAGCGCTTTATCGCCCGGAGAAAGAAGATTTATAATAGACCCTTCCATCGCGCCTGTGCCGCTGGCTGCAAATATAAGTACCTCGTTTTTGGTCTGGTAGACATATTTTAAATCCTCTTCTACCTCCTGGATAACTTTTTGAAATTCAGGCGTCCTGTGATGTATTATCGGCCTTGCCATTGTCTCCAGAACTCTTGGAGGTATTGGCGTAGGCCCGGGTGTGAGTAGATAATTTTTAAGCATGCTGTCTCCTTATTATTTCTTACTCTCTGTTATTACCTCGTCTACAATCCCGTATTCCAGCGCCTCCTGGCCTGACATAAAATAATCTCTGTCAGTGTCTTTCTGCACTTTATCAAGAGGCTTTCCTGTATGCTTTGCAAGAATTTCGTTTATCCTGTCTCTCATCTTTAATATCTCTTTTGCCTGTATGCTTATATCTGACGCCTGGCCCTGCACCCCGCCCCATGGCTGGTGTATCATAACCCTTGCGTTCGGAAGCGCGTATCTTTTTCCTTTTGCGCCTGCTGCAAGAAGCACTGCGCCCATGCTTGCCGCCTGTCCCACGCAGTAAGTGCACACATCCGGCTTTACAAACTGCATTGTATCGTATATTGCCATGCCTGCTGTAACCACTCCGCCAGGGCTATTGATATAAATATTTATATCCCTTTCCTTGTCTTCCATCTGAAGAAAAAGCATCTCAGCTATAACTACGTTCGCAACCATATCATCTACTGCCGAGCCTATAAAGATAATCCTGTCTTTAAGAAGCCTCGAATATATATCATAAGCCCTCTCGCCCCTGTCTGACTGCTCGATTACCATCGGTATTAACATATAACCTCCGCTTTTGGCACACTAAAGTGTGCCCTACTATTGTCTGCTCTACAATTTTGTCGCAAAGGCCTCTCATAAATACCTTCTGTAGCCCAGGTTTAAACCTGGGCTACAGAAGGTATTCTCGGCCTTTGCCTTTATTCTATCTTCGCCTCTCTTAGCAAGAACTCCATCACCTTTTTATTTCTCATATTTATTGCAAGCTCATCCATTCCATGGCCTTTTTCAAGATAACCCAGGACCTCTTCCTTTGTCTTTTTATACTGGGCTGCCAGGCCTTCTATATATTTATCCAGCTCTTCTTCTTTCAGGTATATCTTTTCCGCCGCTGCAATTTTATCAAGGATGAAAAAAGCCTTCACCTGCCTGACTGCCTGCTTATGGGCGTTTTCTTCAAGCAAAAATGCCGATTGGCGCTTATTTTTGCTTGATTCCGCAAAGGCTTTTGCGGAATCTGGATTTTCTTTTTTCTGAAGCGCCTCCATGTACTTGATCCTCATGTCCGCGTCTTTCATGAGCCTTTCTTTTTCTGAATTCACAAGCGTTTCAGGCACTTCAAAATCAATGCTGTCCAGAAGTTTGTCTATAATCTGCACATCCAGGTCAGCCTCACTATCCTGCTCCAGCTTTAATTTAATATTCTGCCTGACTGCTTCTTTTAATTTTTCCAGACTTTCCAGACCAATGTCCTTCGCGAATTCATCGTCTAATTTTGGTAAAATTTTTTCTTTTTCCTGTGTTCCTTCTTTCGGGACGTTCTGGGAATGCGATTCCCTTAAGATTTCAAGATTCTTAATTACTTCCTCGTCTTTAACTTCTGCGCTTTTCTTTTTTAATTTAAAGCCTTTGTAATTTTTCAAAACAATTTCAGGCTTTGTTTCAATGCTCGCCTTGTATGAAAAACCTTCTTTCAGGTCAAGTTTTACATCTGTTATATCAGGATAGCCTATTGCGTCCAGCTTATTCTCTTCCAATATCTTTTCATAGGTCTCAGGTATCAGTTTTTTCAATACCTCTTCTCTGGCGGTTTTGGAATAATTGATTTCCAGGAGATCTCTAGGCGCTTTACCCTTCCTGAAACCAGGCACGCTGGCATGTTTTCCTATATCATTGTAAACCTCGTCAAAGGTTTGCTTCACTTTTTCCGCAGGCAGGTTCACTTCAACAGCATGCTTGCAGTTTTTTAGCCGTTTGATTGATGATTTCATATTCCCTTCTTGCCTGTAGGGGAGGGTTTTAAACCCTCCCCTACATTTTAAACTTTTCGCCTAAATAAATCTCCCTTGCCTTGGGATCATTGATCAGTACCTCTTTTGTGCCCGATATCAGTATCTTTCCTTCTGCCATTATATACGAATGGTTTGTTATTTCAAGTGTTTCTCTAACATTATGGTCTGTTAAAAGTATGCCGAGGCCTTTATTCTTCAGCTCTCCTATTATCTCCTGGGCATCAGCAACTGCAATAGGATCTATACCGCTGAATGGCTCGTCCAGAAGTATGAATAATGGGTTTGTCACCAGCGCCCTTGTTATTTCCAGTCTCCTTCTTTCCCCTCCTGAAAGCATGTACGCCTTTTTCTTCGCAAGATGGCTTATGTTCAATTCCTCCAGCAGTTCCTTTAACCTGTTCATCCTGACCTGCCTTGGAAGGCTCAGGGTCTCAAGCACTGCCATTATATTTTCCTCAACAGTAAGTTTTCTGAATACTGAAGGTTCCTGTGAAAGATAGCCTATACCGTTCCTGGCCCTGCGGTACATCGCGAGTTTCGTAATATCATTTCCGTCAAACATTATGTTTCCGCCATCAGGCTTTAAGACCCCGACTATCATATAAAAGGTGGTTGTCTTTCCCGCGCCGTTGGGCCCTAATAACCCGACTATCTCTCCGCGCTTTACCTGCATACATACCCCGTCCACGACCTTTTTGCCGTCGTAGGATTTTTTAAGGTCTTTTATTTCCAGAAGATGGCCATTACTTTGCAGTTCCATCATTTTGAATAACTAATTTTGGCCTGTTAGGCAATATTACCCTGCCTTGATCCACTAAATATATTGCCTTTTCGCTGTAAGTTATATTTTCGCCGTTTATTATCTTCACATTCCCCCTCGCAACCACGCATTTAACGCGTTTGGTCTGCGGGTTAAAATAAACATCTATGCGGTCAGCAATAATATTACCCCTGGAGTCTTCAACTTTTACATTGCCATGGAAAAACGCCCTGTTCTGCTTATAATTCAATTCCAGCGGGCCATCGCACGTAATAGTAGTCTGCGGCGCCTGCCCTGAATTATCAGGCGCAGCTCCCAATAAATCGTTTTCTCCTGAAGTCAGCCTGGCGTTTATATTTTGTTTTAATTCAGCGGTCTTGCCTTCCAGATCACAAACAGCCCCTGTGCCGCTGATTTGCATATCAGGCCTTTTTATATTAACAGCCGAATCTGTTGAAACATTTTTGGTTTCAGCATCCCATAGCAGATAATCTGTTGTAAGCTTCGTGCCGTCTGTTGTGGCTGCCACTACATTATCCCTGAGATGCACCAGGTTATCCCCTTTATCAAAACTGCCCTGGTTTGCCTTTAATTTAAGAGTGGTGCCCTGGCCAAATGACAATGCTGACAGATGCTCTATGTTGACCTTATTTTCCACAACCTCTGCTGACTGGCCGTTCAGCTTCCACTTTTGATCTCCGCCTTCTTGATATTGGACAAATGAAAAATCCTTCACCTCCTGCTGGGCTGGTTCTTTCTTCTCTTCTGCAATGCAAATATAAGGCAACCACAGAAATAAAAATGCGCTTAAAAAAATTGTTACAAATCTACCTGTATTCACCCTTCAGCCTCCACCCTTCACCCAAACTAATTCCCCAAAGGCCTTGTCTTCCACCTGTCATGAAACCATACCCAGTGATCTGGAAACTTTCTGATATGATCTTCTATAACCTTTGTGTATCTCTGAGTATTCTCTGAAATATCTTTTCTTCTATCCTCTGTTTTTACAAGCTCGATTGGTTTCTCTATTAAAACTTCATGTCCGAATTCCCTGCGCACGATAAAACACGGCACAATAGTAGCGCCTGTAAGAAAATTCAAAACAGCTGGCCCGCTTGGCGTCCAGGCAAGTCTATTAAAAAAATCCACGAACACGCCGCTGACGCTATCCATATCCTGGTCAGGCATAATACCTGCAAATTCTTTATTTTTTAAAAGACCTACCACTTCTTTTGCAGATGCATCTCTGTATAATATATTTACGCCGTTCTTTTTTCGTATCCTGATTAAAAAAGCCTCAAGGCCTGACTGCCTCACGCGCCTGGCAATCACATTCATGGGCATGCCCATTATGGAAAGATAATGTGCCAGAAGCTCCCAGTTTCCGAAATGAGCGGAGAGAATTATAACAGCTTTCCCTTGCTGTAAAAACTGCTGTAATATGCCTATATTTTTACAAGCTACATATCTTTTTATACCGTTTTTATTAAGCTTAGGGATAGAAATTACTTCTACAAGATTCTTCCCAAGATTTTCAAAGACCTTTTTAGCTATGGCCCTTTTCTCTATTCTGGACTTGGAATCCTTGAAAGCAATATCAAGATTTTCAAGCGCTTTTTTTCTGTCTTTTTTTAGAATATAAAAGCACAGGCTTCCAAAGATCTTGCCAAGCATAAGCCCTATTCTGGTAGGAAGCACTAAAACAAAAAAACTTACGAGCCTGAAGAGTAAAAAAATAACCGCTCTTCCCGGCTTATTCTTTGCCATAGCCAGAGTATGTTAGCATATATAATATATAAAAGTCAATAGAAGAAGTAAAAGATGGGCTCAAGGTTCAAGGCTCAGGGCTGTATAAAACAAAATTGAGCCTACAGCCTAGAGCCTTGAGCTATATGTAAGCTTAATATAGATTTAACTCCAGGGTATGCCGCTGGCCGTTTTCATCAAGCACAACATTCTTCTCATTAATCTCTATTACAGTCATTCCGTTTACCTTATCGCCCAGTTTCACAACGTTGTTATTTATTATGGCGTACGGGCTCTGTCTGTCAGATACTATGCCGTTCAGCTCCATATCTTCCATACCTCGTTCTTTAATATCCGGCGCGTCCAATAAGAAAGGATCCCTGCCCCATTTTACATCGCCCACTGCTCCCACTTCGGTAGGGAACGGTTTGAAACCGTTCCCTACCAATGCCGGATAAGGTTTATCCGCAGGGAATGGTCGCGACCGTTCCCTGCGATTACTAACCTGACCTATGACCAAAAATACCAGAATAATTATGCCTATGCCTGTTATTGTTAATTCTATCTTTTTTTTATTATCTAATCCTTTTAACATTTAACCTTATCCAACCTATCCCGTTCGGCGAACGGAAATCAAATTTTATTCTCCCAAAATACAGGCATTTAATCCTACCTCTGCTTTTATTTTGGGCGATAGGTTTTGATCTTTCCTCATCTCAATCCTCATCACTGAAATTAAAGGTTTTTTATCCAGCTCTATTTTCTCCAGGAAATCGCCTATTGACTGATACCTGGCTTCCAGGCTAAGATTAATAGGCATGCTCTTGCACGGCTGATCCAGAATCTTAAGCTGCGAACCGTGCACATCAGTATAGTTTATCAAATCCCCTGGTTTCATTGAAATAACATTTACTTTAAACTTTACAGCTTTTTCGTTCAGCTGTTTTATTGTATTGGATGCCTCTTTCTCAGAAGGAAAAGCCTGCTCAAGTTCAGCAACATGATTACGCATTATTATCATACTGTCCTTGAGTTTCTCCTCTCCGCCTATAAAATTATAAAGCTCGTTTATCTCTGTCCTTATTTTCCTGTACTCTAAGCTGAGCTCCCTGGCTTGGCCTATTTTTGGAAAATACATAAACTGTAAAAATAAACCAATTATTGCTATAAATACGGCTGGCATCAATATTTTTCTTTTATCCATATTACCTTTTTTTAACATTAGATATTATTTCAAACTTAATTGCTTCTGGCCCAAATCCCTGATTCTGCTCGCTGAAAGAAAGCCTTACATTCTGAAACATAGGATTCGACTCTAATTTTGACATAAATTCTGTCAGGAAATCCTGTTTCAAGGCTATGCCTCCTATAATCACATTGGGCTCCGTATAATTAATAACTAATCTGTCAAAAACTGCGCCTGGTATAACTATATTACTTAGTTCCTTCATTATCTTTACAGCATTCACGCCATTTGAAGAGGCTATACTTATAGCGGAATTATACGCCATTATCTCATCCCGCAATAATTTCACCTCCTTTAAATTATCGCGGTATTGTTTCTGGATACGAACCTCTCTTTTGAGATTTACTGCCTTCGCATACAAAAACGCATAAGAAAGCGCTAGAACAAATCCCAGTATCGCAATAATCGCTGTGATGGAGAATCGCTTCAATGCCTTTTTGTCTTCTGTTTTGAATTTTTCAGGAAGCATATTCAAATCAGAATCCGCGCTTAAGGCAAGCCCGATTGCGCCTGCATTTTCCGGCAATATTGTCAATACCTCTATGCCCATTTCTTTAACAAAATATTCTCTTAAGCCTTTTAACTTAGAGCCATTGCCTGCTAAGATTATCTTTTTAATAACCGCGCAGGAAAATTGGCTTTCGCAATATTCAAGAGAACTGCGTATCTGGCTTGTGAGTTTCTCAAGGACAGGCCTGATAAGAGACAATATCTTTATATCAGATGAAATGCCTTGTTCTATTTTCATATTTTCCGCGTCTTCTTTAGATAATTCCATCCTGCCTTTATCTGAAACAGTAACGCCTGTCATTGCTTCTGTAATTGTATCCCCGCCTGCTAGTATCTCTCTTGTAAAATAAACCTTGTCTTTTTCAATTATTGAGATAAGCGTTTTTGCGCTCCCTATATCCACAATCGCGGCTTTTTCATCCTGAGGTATGATTTTTGAATCATTTATATATCTCGCAATAGCGAAATTCAGAGGCATCACATTCTGAACATTTAAACCCATTTCTTTTAATTGTTTCACCCTTGGTTCAATGTCAGATTCCTGATACGCAAAAGCAATCAGTTCTATCTTTTTCGCGCCGTCCTCTGTTTCTTTTTCTTCCAGGATTTTAAACCTTATTCTTGCCTTATCAATATCAAATCCTACATGCTCTTTCAGTTCCCACTTAAGAGCGCTTTCTATCTCTCCCTGAGGCATTACAGGTATGCTTACCCTTTTTATAACAATGCCTTCCAGATTAAAATTCGCGCACAGTTCTTCTTCGTCTTTCACGCGCATTTTGCCGGAAAGATTCCCAAGCTCCTCGATTTTGTCCACCAGAGTATCCTGGATTGAAAATTCATCCCCTATCTTTTTTATCCTTACAACCCTGAAATACCTGGAACCAATATCCAGGCCAATAAAATTAGTAGTCTTTGGGCCAAAACCCATGCCTGCAAGAAGCGATTTGTATTCTTTTTGCAATTGCTCTAAAATAGTATTCATGAATTCCTTAGCCAATTTTACCCAGCTGTTTCGCTTTGCGAAGCAAAGCGGCGGGGTAAAATTCAGAGGTAACTATATATTGTACCACATCCGCGCTCCTAATCAAAGAGACTCTTTCCAATCATTCTGCGGGATAATTGAAATAGTTCCTCCAGTGCTATAGGTAAAACCAGGCGGCATAGGCGCAAATATCTCCTCATTATAATTAAATATAATTCCTGTGCCATATTGCATCTGAAGATTACCGCCTGCTAAGATAGTGCCATTGAAGGTACTATTTTTTATATTATCAAAAGTAATACCAGTACCAGATATAATTAAGCCGTTGATGGTGCTATTTTGCAGGCCGATTCTTTGCTCAGGGGACCCTACATCGGTACTCATAATATTACTCTGAGTGGCAAGCGCAGGGTAATTATTGCTGGGGTTTATCTGGACATTATTTGCTTTACCATTAAAAGTAATATCCCCTTCAGTAATAATTGAGCCATTGATTACGGCATTGTCTCCTATTGTAGCTTTCCTTGTTGTATACCATACGCCGGTATATGTACCGTTTGAAAACGAAATGTCTGAGGTATAATATTGTCCTGCGGCCTGGGCAAGACTTTGATAGTAACTATAATTTAACACTGGATTAACCTTAGCCAATCCTTCAGTTAGATCGCCATTAATTGTCATGCCGCTATAGTTACTTACATCGACATGACAGCTTATATTGCCGTTTATGGTTCCGCTGGAACTGGTAAAATCAACATTAGATCCATCAGCGTGTATCCCGCGGTCTAAAATCGCTGATGTTAAGGCAACAGATTCTATTATTACCCTTTTTGCCGTACCCGCGGTAGCTATTGAAGTAATGGTATAAACGCTAATATCCGCATTATACAAGGATGTTACTGTATAGGTCCCGATGCTAAAACTTTTGGTTAAACTGGGGTGGCTAGTTGTGCTATAAGTTCCATCTTTAATTAAATATATATAATGCCTGATTCCTGCCTCAGCTATATAAAATACCTGCTGCGCCTGCATATCAATAATAGCGGAACGCGAGCCCGTGGACATGATGGAAGCAACTAAAAGCGCAAGCGTAGCCACTATCAGCATTATGATAATGACTGCTATCAGCGAAATGCCCCTATTGGTGCCAGGCAGCATTGGTGCCTGGCACCAATTAAAAATTCCTCGGCACGCTATCTGATTGCGCATAAAAATTTTGTCCGTCATTCGTAAGAGTCAGGTTTATTCTGACTCTTCTTATATTAGTAGTGCTTGGACTAACCGTGGGCGTGGCAATACTAGCCCCGCTTGAATCATAATAGGTAAATGAAAGGCTTGATACGTTTTGCGCCAGGATATTCGCTGCGCCATCCTTTGTCCTATTAAGGTCAGTGCCTGATAAGCTGTATGTTATGCTGTTATTATTTACATTTGTAAATCTGAATTGCGATGATGAGGCAGTAGTAACATTGGTCAGGTTTTTTATCTCCCGTATCTCGCGGCCCATCCTGTTAATTGCCAGTCTGCCATCCCACAAAAGATCATTCCTTTTGACCTTAAATGTCCACGCATCAACAGCGCCAAGCAGAATATAACCCACGACGCCGGCTATAATGCCGATAATGGTTATGACTATCACTAATTCTACTAACGTAGAACCACGTTTCATATTAATAATTCGTCACTATCGTCTTCAAGCTCACGCTCCCTGTTATTGAATTAGTTACCCGCGCCTCGACCTGTTTATAGTTTGTCATGGTTGGGTCATCTGCAATAGCTATAGGCACTGCGTCAACCCGAATCTGCCATGAATAGCTGCTGAAATTCCCGCTGAAGGCCAGAGGGCTATCCCTATTCTGATCAGAAACGCCTGCAAAACCCAAGCCTATGACCCTTTCCATCTCGCCCTTTGCCAGCATAGTTGCAATAGTCATTGCATCGTCATAAACAGCGTTTGTATACACGCCTGTGAATACCGCTAAAAGCCCTAAAAATGCAATGCCGATAACTACAATCGATATAATGGTTTCTATTAAAGTGAAACCTTTTTTCATCATATTCTTATCTCGTTGTCATTGCGAGTATCCGTCGCAGGCGGAGACGAAGCAATCTCTATTGCACGCTGATATTCCCTGTCTCCGCCTCAATCCTGACTGTCTTAGAATTTGTCCCGTCTGTCAGCGTCACTATGCCCTGGCTTGACAGCGCCACACTGTTTCCTCCGTAAGGAATGCCTGCTGAATCAAACTCTATTATGTTGCCACTTAAATTTGTGCTGGATATCCCTATTTCTTTAAATTCCATCACACTATCGAAATCCACATCTAAGTTACCTTGCGTTTGCGGATCTGTCGCTTTCGTCGCAGTAGTGCCCCTGTATCCAAAATATGACTCATTAGCCGTATCAAAAGAAATTCCAAATCTCACCTGCTCTGACATAGCCATCTCTTGTATATAGCGCATATCTGTGGCTAATTTCTGGCACGCTGCATGAAGCCTGACAATACCTTTAGGCGAGCCGCTCACCATCACAGTCACGGCTATAATACCTATGATACTCAACATAATAACCAATTCTATTAATGTAAAGCCACGTTTTTTCATTAGCTCCCATAATATACCAACCCCATATTTAATGCCAGCAAATAATCCAACCTGCGACGCCTCTTTAAAATACCTTGTCTCAATAGGGATCTCTGCTATCCTAAGCCCAAGCCTGGCTGCCTTTATCAGGATCTGGCCATCGAACAAAAAATCATCTGAATTATTCTGCCAGTCTACCTTTTCTAAAAACTCTTTAGTATACGCCCTCAGGCCAGTATGGTATTCGGATAGATTCAAACCCAGGGCCTTATTCTCGCAAAAAGTCAAAAACCTGTTGGAAATATATTTATATACAGGCATGCCTCCTTCTAACGCGCCTTTCCCAGTCATCCTGGAGCCTAAAACAATATCAGCTTGATTATTTATTATAGGCTGTATAAGATCTGTAATTTTTCTTGAATCGTACTGATAATCAGGATGAAGCATAACTACTATATCAGGACTTTTCTTCAGCGCCTTTTCATACAATGTCTTCTGATTCCCGCCATATCCTTTATTCTTATCGTGCAAAAGCACAGTAAGGCCTAATCTTTCTGCTATCTCTACAGTCCTGTCTTTACTCTGGTCGTCGCAAAGTATTATCTCAGACACCAGGCCTTCTGGAATATCCCTGTACGTCTTTTCCAGAGTCAATTCCGCAT
>CAKKRB010000296.1 GCA_919902485.1 Omnitrophica bacterium GWA2_41_15
TCTTCAGCGTTTATCCTGCATTCTATGGCAGCGCCTTTTAATTTTATGTCATCCTGCTTAAAGCCGAGCTTCATTCCTGCCGCTATCTTTATCTGCTCTTTTATCAGGTCTATGCCAGTCACTATTTCTGTTATAGGGTGTTCTACCTGTATCCTTGTGTTTACCTCTAAAAAATAAAAGTTTTCATGCCTGTCGTAAAGAAATTCCACAGTCCCTGCGTTAAGATAATTGCAGGCCTTTGCTGCCTTAATAGCCATGTCTCCGACTTTTTTTCTTAATTTGGGATCTATTGCAGGCGACGGCGATTCTTCTATTAATTTTTGGTGCCGCCTCTGGATGGTGCAATCTCTTTCTCCGAGAGATACTATGTGGCCCTGCTTATCAGCCAGTATCTGCACTTCTATGTGCCTTGGCCTTTCTATATATTTTTCAAGATATACGTCTGCGTTTCCAAACGCTGCCTCTGCTTCCTGGTGGGCAGTTACCAGAGAACTTATAAGTCTGACATCATTATGGCAGACCCTCATTCCTTTGCCGCCGCCTCCGGCTGAAGCCTTTATAATAACAGGATATTTCAATCTCTTTGCCGTCTTTACCGCCTCTTCTTTGGTTTTTATAATGCTCTGGCTTCCGGGAATAATAGGTATGCCTACCTTCTGCATGGTTAGCCTGGCTGTCATCTTGTCGCCCATCATCCTCATGTTCTCTGGCGTGGGGCCTATAAACGCTATATCGCAGGATTCGCATATCTCTGCGAAATGCGCGTTTTCAGCCAGAAATCCGTAACCAGGATGGATCGCGTCTACGTCTGTAATCTCAGCGGCGCTTATAATAGCAGGTATATTCAAGTAGCTTTCTGAGCTCTGCGCAGGGCCTATGCATACAGCTTCATCAGCAAGCTTTATATGAAGAGAATCAGCGTCAGCTTCTGAATATACAGCAACTGTCTTGATCCCCATTTCCTTGCAGGCGCGGATAATCCTTACAGCTACTTCTCCGCGATTGGCGATTAATATTTTAGAAAACATATAGTTCCTTAACCAATTTTGCCCGAAGGGCAAAATTCAAAGGCAGATTACATGGGTTCTACCGCGAACAGTGCCTGGCCGTATTCAATTGACCTGGCGTTTTCCACGAGTATCTCTACAATCTTGCCCTTCACCTCTGATTTTATTTCATTCATAAGCTTCATTGCCTCAATAACGCAAACCACCTGGCCTATCTCTACAGTCTGTCCTATCTCTACATACGGTTTTGCATCCGGGCCCGGGGACCTGTAGAAAGTGCCGACCATGGGCGCTTTTATTGCTGACAGGTTTTTCTCAGGCCTTGCCTGTTCCTGGGACTTTTGTTCCGGCTGGACAGCATGGGCTGCCCTGAGAGGCGCACGCTCTTCTGTTGTTGTTTCAATTTTTCCGGAAGCTGATTTTCTCAATCTGATTTTTATGCCTTCGCGCTCTATCTCTAATTCCATCAGATCGTTTTCATTCATCAGCGTAATTAATTCTTTAATCTCTTTGAGATTCATGTTTATCTCCTAATTTTAGACCCTTCCTGCATATCCTTTGGTTCTGGTGTCTATGCGCACTACGTCGCCTTCATTTATAAATAACGGTACTGACACAATAAGCCCTGTCTCTGTTTTTGCAGGTTTGTTTCCGGATTTAGAAGTATCGCCTCTTATGCCAGGCTCTGTCTCTATTATTTTTAAATCCATAAACATGGGAGGCTCAAGCGTAATAATCTTATCCTTGTAAACAAGGGCTATTACTTCCAGATTTTCCTTAAGGTAGTTTCCGACTTCTCCGAGCTGGTCTTTATGCAACGATATGTGCTCGTAGGTATCGTGATCCATAAATTCATATATGTTGCCCGATGAATACATGTATTGCAGAGTTTTTTTGTCTATATCAGCTGTTTCTATTTTTTCATTCCTGAAAGTACGCTCAAGCACAGCGCCTGTCTTTATGTTTCTTAATCTGGTGCGCACAAAAGCGCTGCCCTTGCCAGGTTTTACGTTTTCATAGCTGACAACATAATAGACCTCGCCTTCCAGCTCTATGCTCAATCCATTTTTTATGTCATTAATTCCTGCCTGCATATTTATCCGCCCCTTCCGTCAATATTTTACAGCCATTCTCGGTTACGAGCACTGTATCTTCTATTCTTATTCCGCCCCAGCCAGGAACATAAACCCCTGGCTCTACGGTTATTACCATATCTTTTTCAAGCCGTATTTCGCTGTTCCTGGAAATAGCCGGGATTTCGTGGGTTTCACGGCCTATGCCATGACCCAGGCTGTGCAGAAAATACCTTCCCATGCCTTTTTCTGATATATAACGGCGGGAAACAG
>CAKKRB010000297.1 GCA_919902485.1 Omnitrophica bacterium GWA2_41_15
CTTACATACTGCGGAAATCCTGATAATCTCAGAGATATTGAGACAGATAAACGCTACGCTTTCATAAAAGGCGATATATGCGATAAAAAAACCGTTGATAAGGCGATAAAAAACTGCGGCTTTGTGGTTAATTTTGCAGCAGAGAGCGTTTCTAAAGATATATATTTACCGGTTTGGCGCACAGGTGAAATAGAAATAATGACATTGGGAGAACTATTTAATAGATTAAGTAAAGACAGAAGAAATAAAATTATTGAAATAAACGGGGTTGATGTAATAAATTTAAAATTTACAAATTACAAGGTTATTTCGTATAAAGGCGGCGCAGGATATTGGATGCCGATAAAGCAGATAAGCAGGCATAGATATACCGGCAAAGTCGTTAAAATTTCTCAAAAATGGGGAGAAATTGAAGTTACTCCAAATCACTCTATCTACGATTGCGATTTTAACTTAACGACTCCTCTAAAAAATCCTGAGATACTTCCATTAAGAAATATAAATCATATTTCAAAAAAAGAGAAATATTTAGATTATCAAGGTGAAAGATTATTCGCGTTAATAAGAATTTTTGCCGCCTATATTACAGAAGGATGGACGACGCATAATAAAAGAAACGGTAGCTATCAGATTGGCATCGCAAACAAAGATAGAAAATGGTTAGCCAAATTAAAAAAAGACCTAGTGCTATTAGGGTTTAAACCTAATATTACGCGGACTAAAAGGGATCTCTACCAGTTGATGGTTTCGAATAAATCGTTATTTATTTTTCTTAGAAAGGAATCTGGCTTTGGTTCGCGCAATAAGTCTATTCCACCGTTTATTTTTCAGCTTAAGAAAGAATTTCAAGAGGAATTTTTAAGTACAATGATTTATGGAGATGGAGAAATTATAAAAAATAAGAATTATGAAACACGGCGGTTTACGACAACTTCAAAAAAAATGGCAACAGGTTTTGGTTTATTATTAACACTACTTAGGCATATTTATACTATTTCAACAGATAAAAGATTTGATGCTTATACATTTAGACTAGGCGGAGATTACACTATTTCTTTATTGAAGAAAGAATTTAAAGAAATAGATTATAATGATTATGTATATGATATATCAGTGGATACCCTTAAAAATTTTGTTTGTGGCGTAGGAAACATAGTAGTTCATAATACTCATGTAGACAGATCGATTAATGACGCTTCAAGTTTTATTCATACAAATATATACGGAGTCTATGTTCTTTTAGAAGCAGCTAAAAAACATAATATTAAGAGATTCATTCAAATCTCAAGTGACGAGACCTATGGTAGTATCAGAAAAGGCTCTTTTAAGGAAACCAGCCTTCTTCATCCGAATAGCCCGTATTCAGCGGCAAAGGCAGGAGGGGATCATCTGGCATTGGCGTATTATACGACTTTTAAACTTCCTGTTATTGTAACCCGTTCGAGCAATAACTTCGGGCCATACCAGTATCCTGAAAAGGTTATACCGCTTTTTATCACGAACCTATTGGAAAATAAAAAGGTCCCGCTATACGGTGACGGCATGAATGTCAGGGACTGGCTGTATGTTATTGATAATTGCAGCGCCATAGACCTGGTCCTGCATAAAGGCAAGATAGGAGAGATATATAATATTGGCGGAAGCTTTGAAATCCCTAATATAGAGCTCACAAATATTATATTGAAACTTTTAG